>DAMAVY010000271.1:0-5018 GCA_032077725.1 Clostridium sp.
CTTCTGGATTAACTTCACTACCATCCCTCAAAGACTTTTCTCCCATAGAAATCTGCAATGGAATAATGCTAATATCATATCTGTGAGCTAACTCCTGTGATAAGTCACAGGTACTATCTGCTATAATCTTTATTTTGCTCATACCATTCTCTCCTTAATTTCTTTACTTATTTAAATCTTACGTGAAATGCTTGTCTCCTATGATTCATTGAAATGATTTTCCTTCTTCTTTTTCCCATGGTATTATGAAATTGTATCTTTACCTATAAATTCAATATTTCCATAAATTCATTGTGATACATAATTGGAATGCCCTTTGCTTGTGCTCTATCTATCTTGCTTCCTGCATCTACCCCTACTACAAGGATAGTAGTTTTAGAAGTTATATTATTGGATATCCCGGCACCATTTTTAATTGCTATTTCTTGCATCCTATACCTTGGATAGTCACTCTTACCTGTAAAACATATGACTTGACCATCAAGTATATTGGTATGATTAATTTTTAACTGATTTACCACTTCGTAATTTTCTACCGCTAAATAAGCTACTTCATATATACCTGAATCAACAGTATAGTTTTGAGTTTCCAAATCAGTTAAAAGCATCTTATCCATGATAAACACTCCAATCTACTAATTTATTAGTTTCTCAATTTCCATTTTATCAGTTCTTACCCCAATTATTCAACATCTCTGATTTTTCTTTGGGAACATAACTAAAATTAGCACAGTAAAAAGGAGCATGTCTACTATGTTAACAGCTCCTCATTTTAATATTGTTAAATTTTTGTAAATACCGCTTATACTATAATTACTATACCATCTCTTAATTTGAACAATTATAACTCCACAATCATAATGAAACTATTTGTGAAGCCTTCTATTAAGCCTTCTAAAAATCACTTATATTCTACAGTCTAAACAAAATCTTATTTAGTTTTAATGCTAAAAAGGAACTCATAAAGCACTTAATAATATCACCAGCTATGAAAGGAAACACTGCCATTGTAATAGCAGCCATAATACTAATTTTTAAGTATATGCTCAAATATACTGTTCCGATAATATATAATCCCAGCATCCCGACAAATATTGTCACAGATAAATATCTTTTCACATTATTTTCTTCACCCTTCAAGTAGCTCATTAACGGAGCAATAATTAAAAATCCTAGAAGGAAACCACCTGTTGGTCCAAATAAAGCACCAAAGCCACTTGCTCCTCCTGAATACACCGGTAATCCAATTGCACCTAATAAAATATATACCAAAACAGTTATAAAGGATTGTTTAGGTGTAAGTATTAGTGCTATTAAATTAATTGCAATGGTTTGTCCTGTTATCATTAAAGGGGTAAATGGAAGGGGAAAGGAAATATATGCTGATATGCAAATTATTGCTACACAAATTGATATTTTCGTTAAATCTCTTGTTTTCATCTTGATCCTCACATTCCTATGTATTATTTAAAACATTATGTAATAAAAAAATAATGCATTATTAACCTATCCTAGGAGTTAATATATTAATATTATATTTTATTTTAATAATTGTCAACCAAAAATATAATTAACGGTGACAATTATGTTTTGTGGTATAATAATTAATAATATACTAAAAATGAATTATGATAGGTGAGAATATGAGTGTAAAAGATAAAACCTTAACAGTTCTAGAAAATAACAAAGGAAATTACATTTCCGGTGCTAAGCTTGCTGAGCAGCTTTCCGTCAGTAGAAATGCAGTTTGGAAGGCAATAAAAGCATTGCAAGATGAAGGATACAATATTTGTGCGGTAACTAACAAAGGTTATTGCCTTTCTTCTCATACAGATATTTTATCTTCACAGAGCATTACCAAATATTTATCAAAATACAATAATGCTTTTAATATCAATATTCTAAAAACAACTTCTTCAACCAATAGTGCCATAAAGGAACTTGGGCTTAACGGTGCAAAAGAAGGTAATGTGATTATATCAGAGGAACAAACTGCAGGCCGGGGAAGGCTTGGCAGAAAATTTTACTCCCCTCGGGAAACAGGGATTTATATGAGTATTCTCCTACGTCCACATATGCCAGCATCAGAATCACTTTTCATTACCACTGCTGCTGCCGTTGCCGTTTCAGAAGCCATCGAAACTGTTTCTGGTCGAGAAACTAAAATAAAATGGGTAAATGATATTTATTGTGATGATAGAAAGGTTTGTGGAATATTAACTGAAGCAGCCTTGGGGCTTGAAAGTGGTGATATTGAATATGCTGTACTAGGAATTGGCATCAACGTAAAAGCTCCTGACAATGGCTTTCCATCGGAGATTAAAGATATAGCTACTGGAGTTTTTAATAGTGATGCTCCTCCTTCGGTAGATGTTAGAAGCAAACTTATAGCAGAAGTGTTAGAACGTTTTTGGGATTACTATGAACATATTGAAGAAAAATCATTTTTAACTGCCTATAAAACCAGGTCATTACTTATAGGCAAAGAAATCCTTATAACTTCTAATAGCTTCTCGGAAAAGGCATTGGCACTTGAAATTGATGATAACTTTAGACTAAAAGTAAGATTGGAAGATGGTTCAACTCGTTTACTCTCTTCTGGTGAGGTCAGTATAAAAATATAAAAAAGTAACTTATTTTAAATATTTTTAAAATAGACTTGTTAATTTTTATATTACTAATTTACGCTTTAAGTTTTTTTACATTACATTGAAAAGCACTTGTAGAATACTTTTTGCATTCTACAAGTGCTTCTGTTTTATTTGATTCTATTTTATATTATATTTCACCCATAACTTCAGTAATAACTAAAGTTCCAGTATACATTCATTTCATCACTTAGTCATTCCCCATCCCAAGGGGACGTAATAAAATTCTAAGTACAATTTTGTTTGCAAATATTCTACCCAAACAATGAAAGGAGAACACCTGCAGCTACAGCAGAACCAATGACGCCAGCCACGTTGGGTCCCATAGCATGCATCAAAAGGAAGTTAGCAGGATTTGCTTTTTGACCTTCTACCTGTGAAACTCGAGCTGCCATAGGAACTGCAGAAACACCAGCTGATCCTATCAGTGGGTTTATCTTACCCTTTGATAATATGCACATTAGCTTACCTACAAGAAGTCCACCTATTGTGCTGAACATAAATGCTATAAGTCCTAGTACTATGATTTTAAGTGTTTCTGGTTTTAGGAAGTTTGTTCCAACTGCAGTTGCACCAACTGTAACTCCAAGAAATATAGTAACAATATTCATTAAGGCATTTTGCACGGTATCGGAAAGACGTTCCACAACACCGGACTCCTTAAATAAATTTCCTAACATAAGCATACCAATTAGTGGCGCAACTGATGGTAGTAACAAAACACAAAATATAGTTACAAATATAGGAAAGCAAATCTTCTCAAGCTTAGATACCTCACGTACTTGTTTCATTTCAATTTCACGCTCTTTCTTTGTTGTAAGAAGACGCATCAAAGGTGGCTGAATAATTGGTATTAACGCCATATAAGAATATGCAGCAATGGCAATGGCGGCAAGTAAATGTGGAGCAAGCTTTGAAGTAAGATAAATCGCCGTTGGACCATCGGCACCTCCTATTATAGCAATAGAAGCAGCTTCAGCAGGTGCAAAACCAAGTGCACAAGCTATTATAAATGCTATACTTATACCAAATTGTGCAGCTGCACCAAGAAAAAGACTACTTGGACGTACAATTAAAGGACCAAAATCAGTCATTGCACCTATGCCAAGAAAGATAATCGAAGGATATATTCCTAGCTTTACTCCTAAATATAAATAGTACAAAAGCCCACCTGCTTCAGATGAGGTTGGTTCATTCATTAACCCTGCAAGTGGAAGATTTGCAAGTAAAACACCAAATGCTATAGGTAGAAGTAAAAGTGGTTCAAATTTTTTTACAATGGCAAGATACATAAGAACACATGCTACAATAATCATTACTATTGGTTGCCATGTTAGTGCAGCAAAACCAGAATCTGCCCAAAGTTTTATTAGAGAATCTATAAACACAGTTTTCACCCCTTTTATTCAATCATCATCATAATATCATTTGTAGATACCATAGTACCTTTTGAAACTTGAATTTGTGTAATAACTCCATCTGATAGAGCAGTTATTTCATTTTCCATCTTCATTGCTTCAAGAATTAAAAGAATTTGGCCTTTTTCAACTTTTGTTCCTACACTTACCTTTACATCAAGTATAGTTCCTGGCATAGGTGCCTTAATAGGCTTTCCATTAGAGTTGTTTTCAGTTATTACAGGAGCTGAACTTTTAGAGTTCTGACCTTCAACATCTGAATTTTTAACAGCAGGTATCTGAGTAGCAACTTCAGTAGTTTTAAGTAAATTAGCCTGCCCTTTCTCAACTTCAACTTCATATTCTTTATTATTTAATTTAACAACATATATCATCACATTTCCTCCATTTAATTATGTATGATTTATCCATTAGTGAGACTGATAGATTTAAAGCAAAGTTCCTCTAGTGGTATGCCTGACTCATCACTAACTATAGCCATAACCATGGCAGCGGTTGGTTCATCAACATTTTTTAACTTAATAGTACCAGATGAGAATTCTTCCTCTCCATCTTGGGGAACACTTGTTGATACTACCTTTCTAGAAATATCCTCGGACATGGATATAGATTTTGAACTACTATCTTCAATTTTGCAAATAGCAAAAGAAAAGAATCTTATGATCAAATTTAATATTGCCAGAACTCCAAAAACAACTATTAGAGTGAACATGGCAACAACTAAACTCTCTGAAAAAGTCATATTTCTTTTCACCTACTTTCTAGTAATCGTATACAATACAGTTTTTGATTCACGTTCCTCACGAGCTTTAAAGAATTTTTCTGCTATTTGAGGAAACGCAATATATGAAAGAACATCCTCATCATTTCTTGCAATGCCTACAAGTTCCTTTTTTGTATTTTCAAATGCAGGTTGTAAAGTATCAGCAAATCGGGAAGTTATCGGTTTCTC
>DAMAVY010000272.1:0-4990 GCA_032077725.1 Clostridium sp.
AAATGAGTTAGATCCGTACAGGGCAAGAAGAACCGCTTCCAAAAACGTGGTTTTGCCACATCCATTCATTCCACCCACTAATACTATTGGTTTTTCCCCATTAAATTCGAAGGCATTATCACCTGCATATACTCCAAAATTATGTAATTGCAATCGTTTTATTATCATTTTTTATTCATCCTCGTTATCATCAAATTCAGATTCAAGCGGTTTATAATCCAAGAATTTTTCATTGTATTTTCCACCGTTTTCCTTTTTTCGTACCATCATATCTGTATAGAACTGTGTAGCATCCTCTTCATTTTTATAACAAGTCTTTCCTAACGTTGAATTAATATCATCAAGAATTCCCTTTCTCTGGTTTACATCGGATGCTTTGTTTTCAATATCTATTAGGGTATACATCATTTCGAATGCCAATTCTTCATCTGGATACATTTCTTGACATACTTTTTTCAATATTTTCCACTCTTCGCTTTCAAAATTTTCATTGTGTATCCAATCAGGATCATTAAACCTTTTTCCAACAACTCTTTCATAAATTATTGGTAGTGAATCATCAAATTCATGTTTATCATTTACCCAAATACGTCTTATAGCTTGTAATTCTGGTAATCTAATTAGTTCCAAATCATTGAATTCTTCTGGACCATTTTCATTAATATCTCTTTGAATAGACAATAATCTTTCAAGCCACTGCTCCCTACCTTCTTTCTTGTATGGACCATGAAATAATTTTCCGTAATTTCCTTGCAGATTACCTTTCATTCTTCTAAAACTTCTTCTTTCACGATCTCCTACTTCACTTCCAAATTCGTTTCGGAAATCCAGAAGTGCACTCATCCATTCTTTTTCTTGATCATTTGCAATCATTGCTTCCATTGATTTATCTTTTTCAACCATAGTACAAACCCAACAACCAAATCGACTTTTACCACAAGACTGCGTCGACTTATCTACTTGAATTGGACATTCATTATCTGCCGTAGCTCCTCTATACATTGTCAATAAATCCATGTTTGAATATCCCCATGGATTTTTATACTGTAATAAAAAAGCCCACACATCATCATCCGACCAATCTACCATTGGTGAAAAAACAAGTTCATTTGCTAGTGTTGGATTTGGGTTAAGAAGCTCTCTTACTCTCTTCTTCTCAAGATTTGTCATAGTCCGATTTCTTCTTGAACTTTCTTGTTTTCGTGTTCCAAGTACAAGAATTATTTCACCATGTTCTGCTATTTTATTTTTAATAAAGTTATTTACTGGCTGGATTTTAAGTCGATCTGTACACCAGCGATATTTCATACGTGGGAAAGGATAACCTCTACCTATCAAATTTACCCAGAATGTATTGTTATAATCCGGTATTAATCTCTCTGGAATGAATGGTAATTTCTTTTCATCAGCATAAGTCTTCATTGAATTAAGAGATTTTTCTACCCATTTTGAAACTACCGGAGACTCAACCAACGTATCAGTATTCATGATATGTACAGATTTGTTTCTTTCTGAAACTGGTAATTTTTCTAATGCCATCCATACTAACTGAACAGCTGCCGTACTATCTTTACCACCTGAATATCCAAGCATCCAAGGGATATCATCCGCCAAATATAAATTTTGAATTGTAACTAACAATCCATCGATCAATTCCTTTGTTATTGCCATCTTCGTTCCTCTATTCTTGTATTGATTTCTTTAATAAATCTTCTGCATTTTTTTCTTCTTGAGTAAGTGGAATTCCAATTTCTTTTTTTATTACATTAGCAATCAACATTGCTGCTTTTTTGTTTGTAATAATCCTTCCATTTTTCCCTACTGCTCTCATATACCAATGCTTTGCATTTCTACTCCAATTAATCTTATCTATTTTCTTCAAAAAGCATTCCAATTCCATGTCATTCGAGTAGAAATAATTTCCCACCCTTCCAAATGCCTGGATTACAATACTCTGTGTAGCAATAAAATTTTCTCTGAGATCAATTTTGGTAATCTCTCTGTTTAGTAATTCTTGCCACTGCCTCATGTATTCCACAATCAGACTCCAGTATTTTTGAAGAAATATTTCGGCATCTTTCTCTTGATGACGCCCCACAATGGTTTTGTTTGCTGTATAGAACGTATTTAATGTAAATAGACTTGATGAAAATTTACCTAGAATATCTTTTTCTTTATCTGTATATGTGTTTAAAAACTCAATATTCCATACAACATTTCTTGTAATCACAGCCATCTCATCTCTTGAATCATATAGTTCTGATATTGAGTTAGATGTTTTTACTGCATTTTTATTTAAATCAGTGAATATTTGTTGACTTCGTTTTAACCCTTGATCTGCATAAAATACGATTGATATTGTTTCATTCCCAAATGTGGGGTCTTCTCTCAATGCCGCCATAATTGCTGATTTTCTATGCTGCCCATCATTTATCAAGAAATGTGCATCCATCGATACCTCAAGAGTTCCTGTGTCATGGTTCAATTCATTTGTAACAAATGAGAACTCACCATCTATCGATGCTGCCAAAGCAGAAAAAACATAAGATTCTCTATTATCTAAAATATATCTGCTTATAACAGGTATTCTACTTTCATTCAGTTTTCGCTGTGCTCTGTATTCTGGCAATACAAATTCTTCTTCATCTGATGGAAACATTTTTGTCAGCATATTTAATGGAACCATTGCAATATAATATTCTGTTCCTGCTTGAACACCTCTTACAACAGGAAATTTATAAACAAATTTCATAACGCCTCCAACATAATAAGGATATACTTAAGTACCTACTTAAGTATATCCTTATGCGTCTAACCTGTCAATTTAATAATGTTACTATTTCTTAAAATCAATAACAAATTTATCCTCTAGCTTTGCCTTATTAATCCAGTCAATTACATTCTGTGTAATATCTGTCACTTTTGCTTTTCCTCTAGTAACAGAAATTACAAAATTTCGAACTTCTTCACTTAGATTTAGCTCTTCCTCAATTTTGTCTACTTCCTCAATTCCGTTCTTAAGTAATTCCAATCTAGTATTATTTCCATCGTCCTTTAATGAAAGTCCCGCCCAATCAGAAGCATTTGTTACATTTGTGCGTATTGTCTCTATTTTATTTTGATCTTTAACAAGAGAACCAATTGACGCAATTTTAGCAACTACACCAGATGTTTTCTTCTGATGAAATACTTTCCATTCTTTTGCTATTCCTGGAGTAACCTTTCTATTTATCTGTTGTTTAGTTGTGCCCAATTCTTCTTCATCTACTGCACCAGACGAAATTACACTTTCAAGTTTTTTAATGGTATCGGAGGCCAGTTGAATTGATTCTTTTGATGGAACAAATTCTAATTCATTACTTGCATACGATATTTTCTCCATTAAAACCCAAAAATCTGTAACTAATACAGAATAATCAGAATCATTCTTCACTTTTTTCTCTGCATCTTGTAATGCTGACTCTAATATATCTAATTGTTTAAGCTGCTTAACAGACTTCTGAAGATCATCAATCAACATTCCTATCTTGCACCTCCTCTATGATGGTTTTACATTCTAAAATCATCCTCTTTTCTTCTGAATACTCCACGTTTTCATTTCCATCCGTGTTTTCAGTTTTACCATACATCCTGTTTGCTACTTCTTGAGTTGTTTTCTCTAAGTCATTACTTACAGTTTCAATTAATGATACAAAAAAATTCAATCCTCCAATTGGATCCCTGCTTAGTCTTATTAGTGCCTCAACTGAATCATTAATATCCACTACTTGTTGCGCAACTCGTAATGAACTTAAAATTGCTCCAACATTTTTATTACAATTGTTTATCAGACCATTGTTCACATGTACCGCCGCACTCACATGGCTAATCTGTGCTTGATAATAGAATTTCTTTACAGCTGATATTATTACTTTAATATCATCTTCACTCTCAATTTCATCAAAGTCTAAATATTTTCCTATTATTTCTAATTTCTCTGAAACAACTTTCTTTTCCTCGGAAACTACTGTATCAATCCTATCTAATATTTTCTTTAGATATTCGCTGGTAATTCGTCTTTTTTTAACAGGATCGTCTAACTGCAATTGCTCATCCGTATATTTTAATCCTGAATTAATTGATTTCTTTACTGCTTTGTTAAAAGAAACATAATCATATTCATAGTTTGTAGATGTTATTGCTGTTCCTTGTGGCAAGTTAAAATACTGTAACACACATCTTCTATTATCTTCCCCGTCTGAGCCAGTTGTCATTTTTTTGAGGTCATTCCAGTTTTTAGTATGACCATTTTCTGCTGTAATTGATTCATTTTTTTGTAACAAAAGGTCTGGTGAAAAATTCGTAGGATTCTGATAATTTTTACAATATCCATTCAAAATCAATCTATAGAATTCTGCTGTAGTGGCATATGAAAAGTATTCAATCTCTTTTCCATCATAATGCATTACCGCATCAATTATTTGTGGCTTTATACTCTCTGTCCATCGCTGTACTCTATACAGATAATCAGTTGCCCCAGGAAAATTCCATGATTTATTGCCAACCTCACTCCATCTTACAAACGCCTCAATTATCTTTCTAGACTCAATAGATGCAGAAAGGGTAATAACAGAATCACTTCGCATTGTTTGACGTTCAAATGCCACCAAAAACTTACCTTGCGTATCACGTATTTTTATCATTGCATCAATTGGAACTCCCTCAGATGACCAATCAATTACATAAAATAAATAGTCGTTAATATTCTTTCTTGCATCATTCAATGCTCTAACGTTTTTGGTCGTAGCACCAATACTCAATTTGTAATCTTTATTTTCAATCCACTTATCAACTTCTTTTAATGCAATCGCAACCTGATCATTTTCCACAGACTTACTTGCAGTTACTTTGAAATTTTGTTTTTTATCAATCGCTCCACTGATTTTTTCAACTTTCGGCTCTTCATTAAGTTTTTCAACGACCTTGCCATCCATAATTGGCAAATCTAATT
>DAMAVY010000273.1:0-3326 GCA_032077725.1 Clostridium sp.
ACACCTTGAAATCTATTTTGATTTCTTATTTTATAAAAATGAGCATATGTTGCTAACCCTTCTGCATGCAAAAGATATGTCATCAAATTTAACATATCTCCATGAGTTTTTATATCATTTATAGACGATATAGGCATTTTGTTAAATTTTGAATATCCAACATGATGAAGTTCATGTATTGAAATGTAAATAAATTCTTTAATATCCTCAAAGCCAAAGGTTAAATCAACATTAAAATTCTCTTTTCCATCAACACTTCCAGTTGAGAAATATCCAAGTGTTACATACATGTTTGATGAAATAAGCATTCCTTTTGGCAGAGATTTTAAAGTCTCTCCTTCAATTTCACCATCAAGGCCAGTATAATTATCAATTTCTTTGATTAATTTTTTAAAATTACATATATTTTTCATTAAGCCTTTATCACTTAATATGGTCTTTAGGAAATCATATTTATTATCGAATTTGAAACTTGGGTCTGGATTATATCTTGTACAATGATAATATATATGTTCAGTTGCTGATAATTCCGTTAAAGCATTTAATATGCTGTCATCCGGATTTTCCAAATAATTAATTGCTAACTTTGCAAATTTGGTATCAATTTTGATCATAATTTCTCCAACAAATCAGGTATCCTGATTCAATGAATCCCCCTCCCTTTAATTTCGCACTAAATCACAACTACGATTCAAATCTAATTATTTTATACATAAAGAACAAAATTTTATAGTTATTGTACCTTCTGAGAATATTGTTCAGTAACTATTTAATGTTATCTTGTAAAAATAATGATTATTTGCATTAATGAAGAAATTGCCACCCCCACAATTCCCATTATAAGATATTTGTTTCTTGATAATCTATTTTCTTTAGATAGGTACTCTTCATCAGTTAATTTTTTATGTTTCTTTGATATTCTTATTAAATTAAGAAGTGCAAAACACGTTATCAATATTCCTATTACCTCACAAAAAACAAATACTTTCATAAAAATATGCTCCATTGGTTATCCTCCTAAAGAAAATATTTATTGCGTCACATTTTACTAAAGCGAAGATGCTGCTAATTGCGGTATCTTGCATATATCAAAGATTGTTGCAGATTATTTCTGTTTTCATGGATTATAGAGTTTTAATGCCTCCAGCCTTTTTGCTTGCTCAAAGGCTTTATGTAAAAACTCTTTAGCTAATAAATCCTTATAATTCCAATTCATGGCCTCTATTGCAGTGGGACCGGAATAACCAGTTTTGGCAATTTTTTTCATGGCTACAGACCAATCAATTGTACCGTCAAAGGGTAATCGATGTATGGTATTTCCGTTATAATCATGTAAATGTAATGCCATTAAACGGGAACCATACATGGATAATAAATCATAGCTCGGATAATAGTGGTAGTGATGGCAGCAGTCATAACAGAATCCTATGCGCTGGGAATCCACTTGCTTCAGCATATATGACAAATTGGTAAAATCCTGTAAATTATCAAGTGCAACATTTACGCCAAGCTGTTCAGCCTTTTCAGCGATTCTCTTGATTCTATCTAGTCCCAATGCGTTATATGGTTTGTCATCGTTCGGCAGATGCACCACCATGGTGGGAATCTCAAATTCGGCACAATCCTTGACACATTGCAAATAGCAATCGATTGAGGCTTCACCGTCAAGATTATCAAGCCAGATGTTGTCTTGGACTTGGAATGGTGTGTGGATATTTTCTATAACAAGACCCGCTTCTCGTGCAATTTGTGGGCCGCTGCGATAATTGTTCCGACCTAAGTATTCACTCCACCATAATAAAATGCCGTCAAACCCTGCTTCTTTTATCAGCCGATAACGTTCCTTTATCGGCAATTCATAGCCAAACCAATCATAAATGGTAATCATAAGACACTTCCTTTCTTGCTTTTACCGTCATAGCTTTTATATAACTCATAGATTTCATCCTAACAAAATTTTACATATAATATTTTATACTTCATTGCAATAAAAACAATTGATAGTTTTTAAGTCTATTTTACTTATACTGTGATTCTCCCCATAGGTAACTGTTTTCGTTCATTGTCGCTTTAATAATTTTCAATGATATTTTATCTATTCCATTCCATGAACTAACTTCCCGCTCACTATAATTGCGTAGGTCACATAGCAATGTGATTTTATGTTCTTGAAGTGATGTACGAGCAGTAGATGGTAGCTTGGTAAACAATGCTTCAGCCGAAACCAACATGCATTTCTCTTTGCTGGGAAAACCTTTGTCAAATTCTACTTTTTCATCTTCTCCTATTTCAAACACTGGATCTTCATAGTAGCGTCCAGCAATACCATCAAGAGCACCGTCATATAAAGGCATTGCCATAAATGCGTCAAAGTTATAGCCACCACATGTGGTAATATTAAATTCTTTTGCTCGTTTAAAGCCAAAACGAGTATAATAATCTGGATGACCAAAGAACAAAATGGCAAGGTATCCAAGCCTTTTTGCTTCTGAGATAGTATGTATCATAAGTGCTTTTCCAACACCACGATTTTTATATTCAGGTAAGACACTTAGTGGACCAAAGTTTAAAACAATATACTCTTTACCTTGTGTATCCACAATTCTACCTGCAGAAAACATTATATTACCAACGATTTTGCCATCTACTACCGCAACATAATCAAGCTCTGGCACAAAAGAAGAAACAGAGCGTAACTTATGAGCTAATAGATGCTCATTACAGTCAGGATGACCCATTCCCCAGAAAGCCTCTCGAGTCAATTCTTCGACAATACGGTAATCTTGAGGCTGCTCAAGACGTAAATGAATATTCATGAAATCCCCCCTAATACCAAACTTGATGTAACTAATTCATTTTACATTACAACTACGATTGAAATCTGACTATTTTATCCATATTATAACATATTTTCAAATGCCTTATTATATAAATTCAAAGATCATATTATTTACTTAGTTAACAATATGATCTTTGAGATGTAAATCATCTTATTTTCTACATACGCAGTAAATAATGGTCCCGTCCTCCTCACGATATATCTTACCTCTTTCGCAATTGAGTACATTAAGCCCTGACTTTTGTGCCAATTCTATTAATTCATCCATAGTGAATATCTCCCAATATATATCCTCGTCTTTATATGGAAAGAACTTTTTACCTACTAAACAGTGGGGATAATTTATCTCTTCATATTCACGTTCGTGACCAGAAAAATTAAGGATGCCATTATCTTTTAAAACACGTTTGCATTCCTTTAAAAAGGCGACTTGCTTGCTTTCACTATACATGAGTCCAAAAGTTTGATTCCAAATAATAACTACATC
>DAMAVY010000273.1:3336-4984 GCA_032077725.1 Clostridium sp.
ATGAACTTTCATTAAATGGTAAATCCACACCATTAGTAACTAAGAAAGTAATATTACGCTTTGATTCAGACGCTAATTTTCTTGCTCCTATAATGGCTTTTTTAGATATATCTACAGCAGTAATATTAAAGCCCATATCGTATAAGTTAAATGCTTCTCTCCCCATACCACAACCGACATTAAGTATTCTTGAATTTTGTGGAAAATAGTTTAAAGCCACATCTTTCTCCCACATCTTTAATGGATTATAAGTAGCATCGTTTAATTCAACCATATTTTTATCCTCTGAATAGAATTTTAGAACGATATTATTATTTTCGCCCATTTTATACCTCCATAATATCAATACTATTGTTCGCAGTTTGAATCGCACACTAAAAATACTCCATATTTAGCTTTGAATAGTACGGTATTATAAGAAATTATTTAATTATATTACCGTACTATTCAAGGAATGTTGAGTAATAACTAATTATTAGAAAATACTTATTTTTCAGTGTCAGATTTCAATAAAGAATATAATATCAAATCAACAACACCTTGGCCTTTCCAAACATACCCTTGCCGAATTATTCCTTCTTTAACAAAACCATTTCTCTGCAATATATTCTGCGATTTAATATTTTCTGGCATGACAAAGGCCTGTATGCGGTTAATGCCAATATCATTAAAGAGGTAATCTATCATTACTTTAACAGCTTTTGTAGCAATTCCTTTATCCCAAAATCTGTCATTTAGTCTGTAACCTATTGTTATCATATTTGCTTCATGAGAATAATCAAACATTTCTGATATACCAACAACTTTGTTAGGTTCGCTATTTAAACAGATTCCAAGAAATATATTTTTTCTTTTATGAAAATCTCTTTCAAAATGTCCTATCATATTGGCAACAGTATTTTTGTTCTTTTTAAGCATTACAGGAGAATATTGAAAAAGTTTTTCGTTACTATATATCTCAAAAATGCTGTCAAGATCAGAATCTACAATTTTTCTTAATGTTAGTTCATCTGATACAATGTGCGGAACTTGTTCATATGGATTTTTACTCAAAATTAAATCCCCCTTTATTAAATGGCAGTCATATAACTTATAACTTATTAAATACCGTACTATTAATTTTAAACATCATATTTTTTACTTAGTATAATGTTCATTATTTATACATTTGAACAAATTCAATTGGGTGCTGAATAATTTTTGACGTTTCCTCTATGGAATAGCCCTCAGCAAGATAACGCTTTGCTATAACTTCCATAGACTCTCCTATCTTTATAATGTGATGATCTGGGTCATAAATACGAACAACTCGTTGTTGCCATTCATGTTTCTTGGGCTGATGTACATATTCTATATTTCTATAATCCTTCATCTTTTGTATAAATTCATCAAAATCATCCACTACAAAATACAATTCCATATTATTAGATTTCTCTATAACAGAATTAATAGGCAAATCTGTAAGCCATGCAAAATCCTCTTGTATTGCAAATCCACCGCTAAATGTTACATTTCGTCCTAAATCAAGAACAACTTCTTGATTAAAAAGTTCCTTATAGAACTGCTTGGAAACATTAACATCTTTTACTGCTAGTAATGCTAATATAAATTTCATATCAATACCTCCTTTAATAATTCGCCAATAAAA
>DAMAVY010000274.1:0-4951 GCA_032077725.1 Clostridium sp.
AAATTAAATAATTTCTTATAATACCGTATTATTCAAATGAATATGCGGTATTTTTGTTTCGCAATTCAAGGATAACGTGAAATAGTTAGGGGTGGATAAAAATGTATAAAAATAGATTTTGCTATAAAATTGCCAAAGAAGCCGAAATAGGTTGGGATAATGAATTAAATGAACCATGTGAGGCATATACTCAAATGTCCATAGATACTGAAAAAGAAGTTCCACAGGATTTAAAAGATAGTATACACCTTCAACTTAAAAGTGGTATTGCTTCACAAATGGGAATAAATACAGAATATTTAACACTTATTACTGTTGAAGAATATGATACGGATGTAGATGAAGATTAAGTCGTTTATCAAGAAATGAAGGTGGTAAATTGGGAGATAAACAACTTTCGTTTTTAGTTCCAACAGAAAAATCTATTAAAAAGCAAGAAATATATGATGCTACGATTTGTTATAGGTGTTTATGTAGTAAATGTAAATACAATGCTGAATCGAGATACTTTAGTGAAAATGAAATGAAGGCAGCATGGAAACAATATGAGCTCTGTTTTAACTGTGATGATTGCTTTTATTATGGAATGGATGATGAAAATTTAAGTAAAAATATAGTTAGATTTGAATGTGAAAGGTTTGAAATGTTAGATTATTACGTAGAAATTGAAGCCAAAAAGAAAAGAAAAAGTTTCAAAATAATTTAGCTCATATTTCAAGGATTAGGCAAAGTAGATATTGTGAAGGAGTGGGAATATTGGAAAAACCAATTTTATTTAATACAGATATGGTTAAAGCCATTTTAGATTGTAAAAAAACTTGTACAAGAAGAGTTATAAATCCTCAACCAGTATGTTATGGACCTAACTTAAAATATAAACATGATCATGATAAAACTGATGTGTTTTTAAGTGCTGAAAAAGGTATTTTACAATGTAGAAGATGTGGTAACTATCCAGAGTATAGCGGGGAAAGAAGTAATAAGGCAAATTACTGGAAACCACCTTATCGCACTGGAGATATTCTTTATGTTAGAGAGACATGGTGCGATACTACAAAAGATTTAAATGATGATTCGGATTTAGAAGTAGGCGAATGCAGATATATTTTTAAAGTTGATGATAATGGGCACAGGCAGCCAGTAATAGAAATAGATGTTAAAAGGTGGAGACCAAGTATTCATATGCCAAAAGAGGCAGCAAGGATATTTTTAGAGGTCATAGATGTTAGAGTTGAAAGGTTGCAAGAGATTACCGAAGATGAAGCAATAAAGGAAGGTATAAGACAATATACAAAGGATGGAGAAGTATTTAAATATGCAGCCGGTGAATATCAATACAAATGGTCGGAAATGCCTAGGAATCCTATAGAAGCATTTAAAAAGTTATGGAACAGTTGTTATAACTGGCCTAAGTGTTGGACTTATAATCCTTGGGTATGGGTTATTGAGTTTAAAAGAGTTGAAAAATAGTTCACAATTCAAATAGTCTGAGGAATAAATTTTCAAGTTAAGGAGTGATAATATGAAGACTATATCAATTATTAATTTAAAAGGAGGAGTTGCAAAAACAATTTCCTCCGCTAATATAGCACATATTCTAGCTACAGTATATGGTAAGAAGGTTTTACTCATAGATAATGATAAACAAGGCAATGCATCCAAGATGTTTAATATGCATAACTATGATGAAAAGAGCATTGCAGATGTCATGACAGTAAGGAATATAGATGTGAAAGAAGTTATTTTTCCAACATCATATGAAAATTTAAGTTTAATTAGTGCCAATATGAATTTATTAAAAGCTAATTTAGAAGTTATGCTTGACCAGTCTAGATCACAGCAAACTAGATTAAAAAAAGCGTTGGAGTTAGTTCAGGACGAATATGATTATTGTATTATAGATAATTCACCAGATATAAATATTTCAACTATAAATGCTTTAGTTGCTTCAGATGATGTATTAATACCAATAAAAATTGATGATTTTGCATTTGATGGATTAGCAGAGTTACAAGAGCAAATCAATAACACAAGAGAAGATCTAAACCCAAATTTAAATTTTAAGGGATGTTTTGTTACTCAATATGTTAATAATGAAGTGAATAGACAAGGAGAAGAATGGCTAAAGGCTCAAAGTAAGTATCCAGTGTTTAATACTCATATACGCAGAACAGAAAAGGTAGATGAAAGTACCTTTGCAAAAATGCCAATTGTAGAATATTGCAAACGATGTGGAGCTGCAAAAGATTACTTGTCACTTGTAGAAGAATACTTAAATAAATAATGTGTCCGAATTGGACACATCTTAGAGGTGGTAAAATGGCAAATAAATTTGATTTGAAATCATTATTAAATGAAAAGTCATTAAAAAAAGAAGATTTACAAGAGAATAAGGCAAAGAATAAAACCTTTAAGGTTACGTCGTTAAGTGTATATGACTTAATACCATCAGAACATAACTTTTATTCTACAGATGATATAGAAGATTTAAAGGCAGCAATTGAATTATTTAATGGTGTAAAACAAAATTTAACTGTTAAGGCATTACAAAATGGAAAATATAAGGTGCTAGCCGGACATCGTCGCAGACTTGCATCTATCGCACTTGTAGAAGAAGGTAAGAAAGAGTATGAATTTGTACCATGTGAAATTGAAGAGGATGTTGATGATATAAAAGAAAGATTATTATTAATCATGACAAATTCAACTTCGAGGCAATTATCAGATTTTGAAAAAATGCAGCAGGCATCACAGCTAAAAGAACTGCTGACAGAATATAAGAAAACAGAAAAACTACAAGGAAGGACTAGAGATCTTATAGCTAATATTTTAAAAACTTCTCCTACACAAGTTGGAAGAATGGAGAGTATTTCAAGTAATTTATCAGATAATTTTAAAAAAGAATTTAAGGAACAGAAGGTTAATATGTCTACTGTTTATGAAATTTCAGGTCTTCCAGAGCAAAGCCAGAAAGAGATTTTTCAAGAATATAAAGATAAAGGCACTATAAACATGAATGACGTTAAAAAAATTAAAAAGCAATCAAAACAAGAAAGTAAAAAAGCGGAGAATGAAATTGAAAAATTAATTAAAGAATTGAACAACATTTCAATGAGATTACAAAGTAATATTGATATAAGTAATGTTGATATTGCACGAGTATGTATAGAAGCAGCAAAGGAACTTGAGAAGAGATTATAAAAGTAAAATGTATAAATTAAGGAATGTAGGTATAAGGATGTGATGATTAATGAAATTAATAATTTTCATATTAATATTTGACTTAATACTTATAAGTTGCATGTACCTAAGAGGGGGAAAATCAAGCAGAGATAAGATGTGTTTTGAAAAATGCAACCTAGAGAGCTGCAATAAATGTGAAGATAGAGGTCAGTGTAACATTAGGAGGGCAGGATAAAATGAAGTTAATGATGCATGTACTAAAGAGTAATCCAAATTTAAAAATAGATAATGAAAAGAATAGTTTTGAAGAAGTTATAGCTAAACTTAATGAAGAGTATATTGAAGTAGTTGAGGCTAACTATAATTATTATAAAGTAAAAAGCCTAAGTAACTTAAAAGAAGTTATAAGAGAAACTTTTGACTTGATACAAGTTTGTATTTTGCTGCTTTGGAAGTGTCATAGACAAGCTTTAACTTTTGAAGATTCTAACTTAATTAAAGATATAAACATAGAGCACAAGAACAAGCTTATAGATAGAGCCTGGATTATCAAAACAGGTATAGAAATAGACGTTAAAGAATAATATTGGAGGGGATAGTATGGAAATAAGTAACGATGAATATAAAAAACTAAAATTTGGGGTAGAGCGAGAACTAAGGAATTATCCATATTACTTAATTTCGTCTGAAGCTCCAGGCCTAGGTGATGCAGTAAGATGGGATAAAATCAAAAGTAAAAGTATACAACCTGGGAGCTCTATTGAACAATCAGTTATAAAAAGTGAACATATGAGATTAGTGATAAATGCAGTTGAATATGTTTATGACAGATTAGATGATACTAGCAAAGGTATTGTTGACTTATACTATTTCCGTGATAATTGGGGTATTCAAGAGATACTAGAAAAAGTTGGAGTTGATAGAAATAGATTTTATAAACTCAAAGCAAGTGCGTTGAACAAATTTATAATAGTTTTAGGATATCTTTAGTCACTTAGGTCACCTTCATGGTGATCTTTTCTTTTGCTAAAAAATGGGTATAAAAATCGATTATAAATCAAGTACAAATTTGATGTAAAAATGAGTACAAAATAGGGTAAAAATCTATTGAAAATTGATTACAAAATGAGTACAAATGACATGACAAATTAAAGAGTAAATGTTAAATTATATGTAAGATACCGAAGGTTTCAGAGAGAAAAACCCCCTTTCTAAATATATATTATAAAACCACTTAGATTTGATTTTATATCAAGTTTGAGTGGTTTTATTTTTACAAAAATGAGGTGAGAGTGTGAAAATTGAAAAAATAATAAAAGAAAATCAACCAGATGAATTTAGTAAGCTAAAACATAAACACTCTACGGAAAAGCTTATTGAAAGAGATTTAAAGGAACTAATGAGCCATAGTTCATACAAAAGAGGTACTGGTGGAAGTATAAGGCAGGTGAGATAGATGTGTCAAAAAAAAGACCTGCAAACCCTATAAAAGATTTAGACAGGGTTTATGATATACAAGACTACTTAAAATGTAAAAATGTAAGAGATTATGTCTTATTTATATTAGGAATAGGAACAGGATATAGAGCTGGAGATTTAGTTTTATTAAGAGTAAGAGATATTAAAGAAGCTTTAGATTCTGGTTATTTTGAAATACTTGAAGGCAAAAAAATCAACAGTAAAAACATAAGAAAAGAGAATATAAAACCTAGGATAGTAAAAGTAGTTGCTAACCTTGAATCACTTCTTAGACGATATATAAAGAATA
>DAMAVY010000275.1:0-4932 GCA_032077725.1 Clostridium sp.
CAGACTTAAATTTTTTTATAAGTTGTTTTATAAGAATTTCAGCTTTTCCTTCAGCTTTTCCCTCTTTAATACCTTCTTTTATTCCTTCTTTTATTCCTTCTTTTATCCCTTCAGCTTTTCCTTCATCTCTTATCATTCTTCCTATTTCTGTCATGGTGACTACCTCCTTAAACTTTTTCTTTAATATCTCATCTCCACCCTAAACGGTCCCCAACCATAACTGTTTCAGTAGCAACATCCCCTGATTGCCCAACAGCTATTTCAAATAGTTTAGTATCAGGTTTCATAATTTGATAATCCCAAGATCAAATTACAACTGAAAAATACTTTAAAATACCCAAGGAACTTAGCCTATCTAAAAGCCCATTCATTTGATTTGCTCATCTCCAACGTAAGCATTTAATCCACTATATCCTACTATTATACATTGATATTTTTAATATCTCATACTTATTGCAGCATAATTACAATAAAATATATGAATACACAAAAGCATCCCACTAAAGTTTTTCAAAACAATAAATATAAATTATAGCGAACATACGTGCATATTCTCTTTGAAAGTGTCAATACTTTAGATACAGAGCTAAAGCCTTAGTAAATTCCTTTAATTAATGCTAGCAATTTAAGATAACACACTTGGAAGGAGTAACAATATGGATTATAATAAAGTTGAGGATGCAGTCTTTAAAAAAGCCATGGAAGTATTTAAAGATGGTGCACCGGAGTTTTTTAATTTAGACATTACTATTAGTAGACCAGCTGAGACTGAGATTAAAAATATTGATATTAAAACTAATGCTATGGACTATTTATTTTACACGGAAAGTGGAGATTATCTCCATTTTGAATTTCAAACAACCAAGAAAAATGAGGATATAGCTAGATTTCTTTACTACGATTCTTCTTTGTATTACAAAAGTAAAAGAAATATAAGAACTCTAGTAGTATATTCATCAGATATAAAAGAATCCCCTACATACCTAGATTGTGGAAGTATAAAATATAAAGTAGAAGCCTTTTATATGAAAAACTTAGATGGAGATAGCAAATTAAACAATATAAAATATAAAGTTGAGAATAATATAGAATTAACAGAACAGGATATAATAACTCTTAGTTTTATCCCTCTTATGAGCAGCATAAAGTCTAAAAGTGAAATTACATTAGAAAGTATAGAAATTGCTAATGATATAAAATCATATACAGATAAAAATAAATGTCTAACACTTTTATATGCCCTGTTCGATAAGTTTGGCGATGAATTATCTAAGAAAAGATTTAAGGAGGTTGTAGGCATGACTGAAGTTGGAAAGATGATATATAATGAAGGTAAAGAAGAAGGTCTAGAAAAAGGTTTAGAGAAAGGTTTGGAAAAAGGATTAGAGAAAGGTAAGGCTGAACTACTAATTAAATTGCTTATGAAGAGATTTAAAATATTACCAGATGAATATAAAGAAATAATTAGAAATTTACCTGGAGATGTAGTAGAACATATTGGCACAGAAATCTTTGATATGGAATCTCTTGAAGATCTAAAGAAATATTTATAAAAATCAAGTGGCTACTTTCCTTTGGAGGTAGCCACTTAATTTTCACACTTTATATCTATGCATTTATTTTACAAAACATTTTAGCTTCTTCTATAAAGTTTAACTTTATCACTGCACCAGTTATTAATTATAAATTTGTTGCAGTATTTAAGAATAAGGCGATGCAAGTATTGAAATTTGCTCTTTGAAAATTGAATAGTACGGTATTTGCAAAATATGTTATAATAAATTCATAATAATATTAGAATAGATTATTAAATTTTGAGGAGTGAAATCATATGAGTTTTCTTTTATTCAACAACAATAAATTACGTTAGTAATTAATAAAAATAGTTATTTGTAAAAGCTTATGAAAACACATAGGTTTATTGGATATTTGTGTCAACAAAGATTCAATAGAGTAACGCAGAACTATTTTTATATTATAATTGTAAATTAATATTGCTTTTATTCACTTATTAATTTGTGAATCAATCCCACACTACACTCATATATTTCTGCAAGTTCCTTAATGGTTTTACCTTGAATCCTGTACATCCTTATAAGTTCTTTGTCTTGGTCTGAAAATTTTTCTTTTCTGCCAGCACCTCGTTCATTTTGAGGTTTATTATTACTTGTAAACTCTCTAACCTTCTTCTCATGCTCTAATTGACCTTTAAGGGCTTTAATTTCAGCCCCCTGTTGCTTAATTAACTTTTCCTGTTGAATGTATGTAGGGCTATTCTCAAAGGTTTCTTCTGACTTGTCTTGCATATCATATATTTCTTTCTGCAACTTGCCTACAAGAGCCTTTTGTTCCCACAATTCATTCTCTAATCTCTCTATTTTAGTCTTTTGAGTTTCCTTGCCCATAATTAACCTTCTTTCATAAATTGATTTATGAATATATTATACATCATGTTTTTGTAAAATTTAATAATTAATTTATGAATATTCTTATTTAATTATATTTTCCATTCAATACTCTCCAAATTGTTGACTTGCTCCAACCTGTTTCTTTAGCAATGGCTTCACAACTTAGCCCTTCATTCTTTTTAAGAGCCTTTATCTGGAGGATTTGCTCCCACTTCATTTGCCTTTGTTTAGGCTCTAAATATCCTGTCTTTTTAAATCTATCTTCTAGCATTTGAACCTTCTTTTTAAGTTCCTTTTTTTCTTCGTAGAGCTTATCGTATTGCTCCTGTAATACTCTATATTTTTCTTGCCAATCCGTAGTATCTTTTTTAAAAAGAGCCATGTGGTAACACCTCCTACAAATCCGTTTCTTATCTTGTGAATTTAAATTATAGCATAAAAAAAAACCCCTACATTAGAGAGCTTTAAATCTTCTGACTAGACTTCATTTAAGCCTATGGGCTTTATACAGGCTCTAGCACCTGTACCCTTTTTTTAATTGGCTCTAAGGTGATACCAATACCCACATTTGAGTTGCTACTGAATGAGTAACCAATATATTTATATTATAACTTTTTATACGTCTATCATCAATTCTGTAAATTTTCGCTAAATAGTTCTTTAGTAAATAACAAAAGCCAATGCTATGAAACATTGGCTTTTCTAATCTAAATACCTCGTCTTATGTTTAATAAGCAAGTAAGGTTATGGCTTATTATGTTCGAATTAGTTATAACCTTACTTGTTTTAGTAATAATATCTGTTTTAAACCAATGTTTATATATAATTTTAAAGTTATTCTTTAATGACTATTACTTTTATTGTGTAAAATACCTGCCCGTATTATCTATATATGAATATCAAAATTATTCAGTATCTTTAACTTTTTGTATTAATTCCTCAAGGCTCATTCCACTAATAGTATCAGTGATGGTTTTATTTATTTCATTTTTCACAATAAATGTTTTTTCTTTAACTTTTATCTCTGAACTTAAGCTATCTTCATTAATAGTTTCAATATTTGTTTGAAGTTTTGCTGAATTATTTTCATCAAAAATAATTGCAAATGGTTCAATTGCTCCGTAATAGTTTCCAAACACTTCATCCTTTTTCAGAAAAAGCATATATTTCTTACCAATTATGGGTTCTATATATAAAGGATCTCTATTTTCTATTTCTTTAGTAGTTACCTGAGTTGCTTCTTTCTTAATAGTCCCGTTAGGTGCAATTATCTCATCTGATTCTTCAAGTGTTATAGTTTCAGCAAAACGGTGGTTAATTTTAATTTTCTCACTATTAGTTGTTCCCTTAATTAATCCTGAAATATTAAAGTTATATAAATGTCCTTCAACATAATTTTCGGTATCTTCCTCAATTAAATTATTGGGATTACGCGCCATGTTCCATTTAGAATCAAAACTTTCATATTCACCAACTACAACAATATCTGCTTCAGTAATCATTTTATTTAAGTCGCTTGTAGATGGGAAATCTTTACTAATAACAACAGTGTTGCCTTCTTTATCCTTATTTAATAAATTCTCGACATGAATATCAAAAATTGTGTAACTTCCAAAAATAAATATTATCGCCAAAGAAGTTGTCATTATAACAGTCTTTACTTTTTTAGTTAGCATTAAAAATCCTCCCTTATATTTAATAAATTGCATTTACTCCATTTATATCATCTTTTTGTGGGACATGCATGATTGTTCTATCTCGATTACTATTCATAATAGAGGTTTCACCATTATGTCCTATACCAATTGCATGTCCAAATTCATGAACTCCTGTACTTTTGGCTACATTGGATTTGCTAATATTGGAATTCCCAGCATTAAGATCACCAGCAAATTTTGTTACTATTTTTCTACTATTATAAGTTGTACTCATACGCCCATAATATGTTGATGAAGTTTCATCCCATGAATTTAATACATTAACAGAACTAGAATTGCACTGAAAATTGAATGATACTGCATTATACCACGCAGTATCTGCCGCTTCCAAACCATTTCTAATTGTTGAACCACTAGAAGTTAATCTATCTCCCCATTTATATGTAACTACTTTGCTAGCTATCTTCCAACCTTCTTTTACATAAGCCTCTGCAACATTTACACTAGAACAAAAGCATATAACTGCTGCCAAAAAGACGATACTCATTTTTTTAAATAACATATTATTTCTCTCCTTACTATTTTAAGTTTTGATTTTTGAGATTAATTTTACCTTTTAAAAACTTCTTTCTCACAAAGGCAACATTTTTATATTACTTATTTTATTATAACATACAAATAGATTCCATTTTAAGTAAATATTTACTTTTATAAAAAAAATATACAAACGTATAGTTTATGATAATATATCATTGATTTATTTTGTACAAATAATTAATTTGAGAAAAAAGATTCTTTAATAAACTTATTGAATAAATATATACCTAAGAAAACTTGATTTAATATCATTTCGCTAAAACGTATTT
>DAMAVY010000276.1:0-4910 GCA_032077725.1 Clostridium sp.
TAACTCAGCATTTTATTTTTTCTTCACCCAATGGATGTAAATATATATTCTTAAACTTTCTACCCTTCCTTAGATTAAGTAAAAGGGAGATAATAAAGTTTAATAATGGATAAATCACAGAAAAAATAAAGGCCGTCATAGTAATGACAGCCTTGTAATCTTTGCATTAGCATAAAGCCCCTATAACCAATGGTAAAAGAGGGTTTAATAAAAAGATTTCAATGCCGTAGTTTTATTTAAAGACAGGAGGCTTACGAACTGTCCTATTAGTTATGTTCCAACCAATTATATAATATAATGTTGTTAATTTCAAGAGGTATAGTTATCCTTTAAAAAAATAAAGCTAGGAAGTAATATTACTTCCTAGCTTCACTTTACTTGATTTAAATTTTTTAGATAATCTTCATCATTTTTATTTTTAATTAACTAACTGACAATTTATATTTTATAATATTATAATATTTTTAGAAATGTCTAAATATACAACCTCTATAAACTTTCATAATATTTCGTTATTTCCATTTTCAATAATACTTTTCATTATTTATACTATGAGACTAACCTTCTTCCAATTTCTTCGAGGCAAGCCTTAGAAGCGTTCATTATAGGAATTAGTTTACCTTTTTTGTCTTCTTTAATTTTATTAATGCTTTTGTCTAAATCTCTATTTTTTCTTTCCATTATCCTCTTTGTAATTTCAGGATATTTTTTAAGTAATTCAATGTCTTCATCTTTTATATTATCATACATTACCATGTCATCAATTGCATCTGCTACTCTATTGAAAATGTTAATTTTAGCTAAAGCTGGCGCTCCATCATTAGCACGGTCAAAATTCTTCTTTCTTACAAACCATGGTTCTGGAATGTCTTGTTCAAGGTCATGTACTTCACTTTCAAAAATAACAAGATTCTTAATACATTCTCTTTGCTCAATCACATCAAAATGTCCTAAATATTCTGTCTTCTTAGCCTTTTTTATTATTGTATCAAAATCCATAAACCCACATCCTCTCATTTATATAACTATATAATTCTATGTGCCAATACACATTCCCTCTTTATTATATACATTATTTCTTTATAAAATACTTTAAATTAAATAATAAGTTTCATATTGCTAGTTTTGTTAAGTTTAAGTTAAATTACCCCACCAAGTATTAACTATACATTTTTTATACTGTATTCTTATTGTGTATATTATATAATACTAAAAAACTTTAGGAGGATCACTATAGTTAATAAAAGTATATACAAGAGTTTCAACTTCTAATCAAAAAGATGATTTAAAAAATCAAGTTGAGTTCCTAAAACAATATGCTAATGCAAAAGGGATTATTGTAGATGAAGCAATAGAAGATTATGGGAGTGGATTAAATTATAATCAAAAAAAATGGAATAAACTTATAGATGAATGTATGATTTCTGAAATAAGCACTATAATAATAACCTATAAAGATAGATTTATACGATTTGGATTTGAGTGGTTTGAAAGATTTTTAGAACAATTCAATGTCAAAATAGTTGTCGCAAACAACGAAAGTCTATCTTAAGCAGAGGAATTGGTTCAAGATATTATGTCAATACTTCATGTTTTTAGTTGTAGAATTTACGGTTTAAGTAAATACAAAAAAAAGATAAAGGAAGATGAAGAAGTTGAAAAAAGCGTACAAAATAGAAATTAAACCAACTAAAGAGCAGATAGTTAAAATTCATCAAACTATTGGTGTAAGCAGGTTCATATATAACTTTTATATTGCTCATAATAAGGAAGTTTATGAAAAAGAAAAGAAGTTTGTTAGTGGAATGGATTTTTCTAAATGGCTTAATAATGAATATATTCCTAATAATCAAGATAAAGGATGGATTAAAGAAGTATCTTCTAAAGCTAATAAACAAGCTATTATGAATGGTGAGAAAGCTTTTAAAAAGTTTTTTAATGGCGAAGGTGGTTTCCCAAAGTTTAAGAAAAAGAAAAACCAAGACGTTAAAGCTTATTTTCCAAAGAACAATAAAACTGATTGGACTATTGAAAGACACAGAATTAAAATACCAACTTTAGGTTTTATAAAATTAAAAGAGTTTGGATATATTCCAGTTAATTCAGTAGTTAAAAGTGGGACGGTAAGCCAAAAGGCTGATAGATACTACGTTTCAGTTTTAGTCGAAGAAGATATACAAGTTTATAATGTGGATTATTCAAAAGGAATAGGCGTGGATTTAGGACTAAAAGATTTTGCAATTTGTAGTAATGGCTTAACTAAAAAGAACATTAATAAAACTAAAACAGTCAAAAAAGAAGAAAAGAAACTAAAACGTGAACAAAGAAAACTTTCAAGAAAATATGAAAGTTTAAAATCAAGAAATAAAAAAGAGAAAGGAAAAGCTACTCGTCAAAATATTCAAAAACAAATAGTAAAGGTACAAAAACTTCATCAAAGACTTACAAACATTAGAACTGATTATATTAATAAAACAGTAAGTGAGTTAGTAAAGCAAAAACCAAGCTTTATAACAATAGAAGATTTAAACGTAAGTGGCATGATGAAAAATAGGCATTTAGCTAAAGCAGTGGCTGAGCAAAAGTTTTATGAGTTTAGAACTAAACTTACTTCAAAAGCTAATCAGAACAATATAGAAGTAAGAGTAGTTAGTAAATGGTATCCAAGTAGTAAAACTTGTAGTTGTTGTGGAAGTATTAAAAAGGATTTAAAACTATCTGATAGAGTTTATAAATGCAGTTGTGGGATTTCTATTGATAGAGATTTAAATGCTTCAATTAATTTAGCTAATGCTAAAGAATATAAGATAGCTTAATTATAAGATAACTTAATTAAACAAGCACTTATATGTGTACCGAAGGCTATTTCGGGAATTAACGACTGTGGAGTGCTATACAAACTGTAGTAGCTTAGGCAAGGCAGAGTACAATGAAACAGTAATAATCTCAATATGAGTATATTTGACCATATTTTGAGTAGCAGGCGTTTACTTGGAATCAGTGTCAAGCATTATAAAACTTTTGGGAGGCGTTGGATTATTTCTTTATGGGATGAAACTCATGGGAGATGGACTTGAAAATGCAGCAGGAGAGAAGTTAAAAAATATATTTAATAAGATCACATCAAATCCAATTAAAGGTGTTTTAACTGGAACCATTGTTACCGCCCTAATTCAAAGCAGCAGTGCCGTAACTGTTATGGTAGTCGGTTTTGTTAATGCGGGACTTATGAATTTATATCAAGCTGCCTATGTAATTATGGGTGCAAATATAGGGACCACTATAACTTCTCAACTAATAACCTTTGATTTAAATTCTTTAACTCCTCTATTTATTTCAGTTGGTGCTGGTTTAGTACTTTTCCGTAAAAATAAAAGATTTAAAGAAATAGGTAATATTATTCTTGGCTTTGGTGTACTATATTTAGGATTTTCTACAATGTCTAATGCCATGTTACCACTTAAAGAATCCCAGCTCTTTACACAGCTTATACTTAGCTTAGAAGGTCGTACAATTTTAGGGCTTCTCCTAGGACTCGGTATTACTGCTGTAATTCAGAGTTCTGCAGCAGTTACTGGTATTCTTATAGCTTTAGCCTCTGTTGGCACTCTTACAATTGATGTTACTATACCTATCATATTAGGAATTAACATAGGAACTTGTGTTACCGCCTTGATATCTTGCGTTGGGACATCAAGGACTGCTAAAAAAGCTGCCTTAATACATTTACTCTTTAATCTAATTGGTAGTATTATATTTTTAATTCCGCCAATTACCAAATTACTATTAACTACAGTAACCAATATTACTCCTGGGATTTCTGGCAAAGCTGTTGCAAAGCAAATTGCTAATACCCATGCAGTTTATAATATTGCAAATACAGTGTTATTATTGCCTTTTACAAAATATTTGATAAAATTCGTTAGCTTTATACTTCCTGGTGAAGACGAAAATGAGTTTATTGGAGTTAAATATATAGATGATAGATTATTAGAAACTCCTACTATAGCCTTTGGACAATGTACAAAGGAAATTATCAGAATGGGCACCCTAGCAAAGGATAACTTAGTAATATCCATGGAAGGGTTCGTAAAGGGAGATTTAGCATCCATAGAACAGGTATATAAAAATGAAACTCTAATAAATCTTCTTGAAACTGATATAACTAAATACCTAGTTAAGCTTACAAATTCTGAATTAGGCGAGGATCAAAGAGCTACCATTTCAGCTTACTTTCATGTTGTTAATGATATTGAGCGTATCGGGGACCATGCTGAAAACATCGCAGATTGGGCTTCAGCAAAAATATCTAAAAACATGGAATTTTCTAAAGAAGCTGTAGGTGAACTTACTACAATGTTTATTACTTGTATAAGCTCTTTAGATAATAGTATAGAATGCTTTTCAAATTATAGTATTGAAAAAGCTACTAAAGTGAGAACTATAGAAGATAAGATAGACTCTTATGAAAAAGAATTTAAAACCGCTCACATTCAAAGATTAAATAATGGTACTTGTACAGCTACAGTTGGTACCGCTTTTTTAGATATCATAGGTAATCTAGAAAGAGTTGGAGACCACGCTCTTAATATAGCAGAAATTCTTTCACAATATACTATATCTCAATAAAAGTTAAAATTTTAAAAGCTACAATCCTTAGGCTTAATTGCCAAAAGATTGTAGCTTTTTTATTAAAAGACATATCACTTAAGCTAATTATAAATACTTATACTATTATTGTATTCACAATTCCATTAGCTTTTGCTATAGCTTCTAATTCCTTCATATAATCACTGCTAGGAACAGTAGTTTCAAGTAGGTCTTTTCTTACTCCCATTGGTCTATATTTAATAAGTTTATACTGTATATTAGGATTTACTTCTGCTAGAAGCTTACTTCCCATGTCCACA
>DAMAVY010000277.1:0-4031 GCA_032077725.1 Clostridium sp.
TTGCATGTTTAAGTAAATCTATAATATCACTAGTATCTAGTGGATTTAGCACAAAAACTCTACATCTTGATAATAACGCAGAATTTACTTCAAAGGACGGATTCTCAGTTGTAGCTCCTATTAAAACAATATCTCCATTTTCTACTGCAGTTAATAGTACATCCTGCTGACTCTTATTAAATCTATGTATTTCATCGATGAACACTATAGTTCTAATGCCTAACATCTTTTTATTCTTCCCACTAGTCATAACTTCTTTTATTTCTTTTGTACTAGTTGTCACTGCACTGAATACGCTAAATTCAGCTTTGGTAATGAAAGCTATTATGAATGCCAAAGTTGTCTTTCCCACTCCAGGCGGTCCCCATAATATCATAGATGTAATGTTATCAGATTCTATTAATTGCTTAAGTGCTTTACCTTCACCTAATAAGTGTTTCTGTCCAAAATATTCTTGCAAATTTCTTGGTCTCACCCTATGTGCTAGTGGTGTATTTACTTTAATCTCATCAAAAATAGATCCTTGAAGATTATCCATTTTATCCTCCTTTTCCATGATTTCAAATTATTTATTTTTATGGCATTTAATATAATTGCCTCTTTACATAGAATTATATCACACAACAAACTTAGAATTGAATTTCTACATAATTTATACATATATTAAAATACACATCTTAACAGCTATACACATTTTCAATTTCAATGCAGTAAAAAAAGAGCCCAATATTTGAGCTCTTACAGGTTAATTATTCTTCAGTGTTATATTTGCCTCTTTGTTTAACCATTATTTCAGTTAATATTTCGGCGCTGCTCTGAGGCGTATATGTAATAGCATTAGCTCCTGCATCTATTGCCTTTTTTATAGTTTCATCGGTAGGGCCTCCAGTTGCTATAATAGGAACATCTGGATATATGCTTCTTATATGTTTTACTATATCTGATGTTTCTTTTCCTCCAGATACATTCAAAATAGTAGCACCTGCTTCTATTCTTCCGTCTATGTCATCATATTTTGAAGCTATTGTAACTATTATTGGTAAATCTATGGTTTCCCTCATATTTTGAATTACCTCATTAGAAATTGAAGCATTAAGAACAACTCCCATAGCTCCTTTAAATTCAGCATCTAAGGCTAAATTTACGGCCCTTGTCCCTGTTGTGATTGACCCTCCAACTCCGCAAAACAATGGGATATCAGAGGCTAAAAGTAGTGCTTCCGTTATTATTGGTTGAGGAGTAAATGGATATACTGCAATAACAGCATCTGCATTTGTGTTTCTTATAACTGCAACATCCGTTGTAAAAACTAATGATTTAATCCGTTTCCCAAAAATAATAATTCCGCTTGCATCTCTAATAACTTTAGGTAATTCAATCATATGACTTCTAAGTAATCCTCTAAATTGTGGTACCTTCTTTTCCATAATGCCTCTCTTTCTCCCAATTATGTTATATAATTTATGTATTTAATAAATATTTCTAGACTTATATGTCTTATAAATTCATTGAGTATTTACATAATATCACGGTTACATTGTAGTGTAAACACATTATAATATTAATTTTAATTACACAAAAAAGACTAGGGTAATTCCAATGTCATTAACTTAATGACATTGGGTAATCCTAGCCTTTTTACTTCATATTTTATATACACATCTATTTATAATTTTACGTCATAGGTTACATATACTGTGATACAGTGATTTTAAACACTAGCTTCTATATTAATGTTAGCTTCATTTATCTTCTTAAGCTTAGCATATCCTACAAAACTTAAAACTAAGCTTGGTACAACAAATAATATATATACTATAAATATTACTCCGCCTACGCTGTACAAAATACCTGCAGTCAATGCAAATCCTCTCTTATTAATAAAATAAGCTACCCAGTTAAATATTACTGCTAATATAACAAGTATCATGTGCGGTGTTACCAATGCAGCAGCAATTACTGCTCCAGCTTGATCAGTACCTTCGCTTCCCCCAATAGCTCCACTAAAGTACAAAATTAAATAAATTGAATATAAAGTCCCTAGAATTGCGCCTACAAGTAATGCTTTGGAATGTTTCTTTTTCATAAATAAGTCCCCCCCTAAATTATATATTATTCACTATTAATTTTACCATAATTACATGTTTTGTCAATATTGTATTTACACTCCAATTATTTTATTTTATTTCATAATATAACTATGCAAAAACGCTAAAATTATAAGTAAAATATAATTTTAATTTATATAGAATTTATATAGATTGTCTTTACAAAAACAGACACCCCCAAAAAAACACATAAAAAAAGCAGACAAAACTGCCTACTCAATCACTCAATCACTCAATCACTCAATCACTCAATCACTCAATCACTCAATCACTATTGACTGCAAAAAATATCTATGTTACAATAAAAGTTGCACCATGCAAACTTATATCAATATACACTCATCCACTTTATATTATTACTATACCACGAATCAAGTTATATGTCAATGTTTTTTTAAAAAATAATTAGAAATTTTTAGAGGTGATATGATTTGTCTTTTGAATTAACACTTTTTAATCCTTCAATTATACAAAAACATGCTGTTAATGAGATTGTAAAATGTAACAATTTAACAATGAATTACGGACTTGTTTTAACACAAAAGCAAGCTATAGAATTAGTTGAAACTCGTACTCATGCCCTAACTACAAACGGTCGTGTTGAATTTAGCGGAGGTATTATCGACAAAATCATTAATGAATTTTGCGACTCCCCTTATATTTCAATGTACAACTATACAGAAACACTGCACCAACTTATTGAGATGTTTTATTATTATAAAAACGAAGCACTTGATTTAATAAATGACGACGATTTAATTAAATTCATGAAAAGTTCCTTTGACGGAGTATGCAAGGGTTCCCTGGATTTACTCGCTGGTCGAGAGCTTGCAAAAATGGCTCGCAATTTGCGCTATGGATATGATCCATATTATTCAGAGGATAGTTTTTCAAATTATGAGGAGGAAGAGGACTATGAATAATATTAAAAGAATTAGTGTTATAGATAGAATAAAGCTAAATGAAGAATTGTACTTTCAATCTTTACTTATGGAAGGCTACAGCTGTAATATGTTAAACGATTCTGATATAGAAAGAATACAATTTGAATGTCTCGAGCTCTTAGCATATAAAGTAAAGTGCTATAACAGTGGTGATAGTAGTTCTGTAAGGGTTGAGGTTGCTGAAAACATTATGAAATCTAATATATACACCATAGAAATTCAATTGAAGTCATTTCAAAATCCTGATGATGCAGTAAATGCATTGAAGGACACGAAAATATCTGAACTATATAAATGTGGAAATAAGAAAATCGGAACCAAATTTAATTCTGCAAAGCATATCTTGCTATTAGTAGATGAAAATAAAATTGATACCTATAACTACTCCTATAATTCCACTATTACTCATGGGATTAAAAAATTATTTTTTAAAACTTATGATCCAGATTATCAGGCTCACGAAACACCTGCTTGTATCGATTATCAGCTTTGCAATCCAGTGGATAACTTAACTGGTGTTGAGTATATCCAAAAATATTTGGAATCCATATACTATGAAAATATGTTTTGTAAGCATTTTTTATCTGATAACATTCATCACCTTTTGTGTGGCTATGACGAAAGCTACCGCGACTTGCTAATCAATATATTTGAACATGTACTTACCACTGCCCTTGGATGTGAACTTTGCGGAGTAGATGCAGTTAGTTTAAATATTTCTGAAAATCAAATACATTATTTACAAAACATTCTATCCCAAAAATCTCATGACGAAATAAGTGAAATAATTTTCAAAACAGCAATTGATCTTCAAGATAAACTTTCACTTGATAATATCTCTCTAAAAAAATACATTGAGAAAAGCTTACCAAAAATCATATTAAACATTAGCCTTGCAATAAGACAAAAAACTCTTAACAAAGTATTCATTCCTTCTAAGTATCCAGAACTTAACCCTAAAATTCAATTTTCTTTCGGA
>DAMAVY010000277.1:4041-4871 GCA_032077725.1 Clostridium sp.
AAAATGGATAACGAAGTATATAGAAATATTATAGATGAAATATCTCAATGCAGATTTTTGTCCGATAAACTTGCGATTATAAAAAACAAAATACACTCATTAAGTGATTTAGAAGATTTATTACTGGATGGAGAGCTATTAGAAAATGAAATTATGACTATTTTGAACTCTATTGACAAAATCGAAATCGTAGCACTTGCCAAAAGGCATCCATATAAATCTACTATAGATGCTATATATATTAGCGAATCAGAAAGCCTCCTTAGTATGTGCTTATATAATTACATTTCACTACAAACAACTGATTGCAAAGAATATATTTCGAAAGTAATCAAAAATATGGATGACGACATAGTTTACTAGATATTTTTAGAGCATTCAACTCTCCTATGTTTTTTGATGTTTCAGTTACTCCTCTTAAAAATTCACAAACTAAAAAAGAGTCCTTATTGGGACTCTTTTCTAACAGACTTATAAGTAGATCTTTCCTTCTCTGCTTTATCAATGTAGTCATAATCTCCATTTTCAGTTTTTTTAAGTCCTAAATTCGCCATTTGTTTATTTGTAAATTTACGTTTATTACTCATATTTTCACATCCTTGTATTTAGGATGTGTTTTACTGAACTTTTTATTCTTTTTCATTTATTAATTTTGTTGTAAAATTTAATATCTCGTGTGATTTTTTATGATTTCCCTTCCATGTCACACTTGCTTCTTTGCACAACCATTATTTCACTTAATATTTCACTAGTACTTTGTGGAGTATAGGTTATTGCATTGGCACCAGCTACTATAGTTTCTTTTATAGTTTCATCAGTAGGTCCACCTG
>DAMAVY010000278.1:0-4870 GCA_032077725.1 Clostridium sp.
ACAAAATATAATGAAGCTCCTATTGCTCCAAGAACAGTTCCAACAGTTCCACCTGCTGCTCCAAGTTCTGGCCCCTTGCCTATTAATAAATAGGCAAAGGATAAACTGAAGATAATATTAAGAATTTGTTCTCCTACTTGTGATACAGCTGTTGGAGTCATATTTCCGGTGCCTTGAAAATAGCCTTTATAAGCACACATTATAGTTGTAAATAAAACACCTGGTGCAAGCCATCTAGATGCAATTATTGACCGTGGACTATCGAAGGCATAATTTAGAGGCACTGCAAAAGCAACCATGAATAAAGATAAAATCAATCCTAATATTATCATTAGTGTTCTTGATATCTTAAAGGTTTTTATTGCATCTTTATAATTTCCCTTTGCTTCAAGCTCTGAAACAAGTTTTGTAATGGCAACGGGAATACCTGCATTAGCTATGGTATATATGAATGTAAAAATTGTATATGTAGAAGAATATACCCCATATCCATCTTCACCTAAAATATGGTTTAATAAAGGTGTATATAGCAAAGATAAAATTTTTACAGACATCATGGATATAGTTAATACCATAAACCCCTTAGCTAAAGATTGTTTATTATCCGAAGATTCCCCATTCATACTAACCCTCCATTAAAACTTAAACACATCATTCTTAATCTTTTTTAATATTGGTGGTAAAGACTCTGCAATAGTTTTGTTTTTCATGTACTCAAGGTCCTCTGAATTTGATTTAAATATTAACTTATAAGCATAAAGGAATTGGTAGTCTAAACCATACTTATTTATAAAGAAATTATTTAGCTTCTTATCACCATATTTTAAATCACCAATTATAGGATTACCTAGTTCTGCTAAATGAGCTCTTAATTGATGACTTCTTCCTGTAAGTAAATTAATCTCTATAAGTGAATAAGAACCACAACTTTGGATGTTCTTTACATCCATAGCTATTTTTTTACTGTGAGGAACCTCTGCTTTATACACTTTAGATATATTTGCATCTTCATTCTTGAGAATATATCCTGTGTATACTCCATCTTTTATTCTGTCTTTTACCAGTGCCATATAGTATTTCTCAATACTTCTCTCTCTAATAGCTTCATTAAGGACCTTTAGATATTTAAAGTTTTTACCAAATATAACTATGCCTGAAGTATTTCTATCTAATCTGTTACAAGAAGCTGGAGTAAAAGTAATTTCTTTTTCTGGTTCATAATCACCCTTATCATAAAGATATGAAAGTACATAATCTGTTAAAGTTGGCTCTCCACCTTTAGTATCACTATGTACTAGAACGTTAGGCCATTTTTCTACCATTAGCATGTTCTCATCTTCATAAGTTACTTTGAAGTTATTATTGATTCTATGAAATTCCTTTTTTTCTCCGTTAGTTTTAAGGTACTTTATTTCAATGACGTCACCTTGTTCTAACACATATTGTTCTTTGATTTTTTTCCCGCTTATTCGTACATCACCTTTTCTAAAAGCTTTATATATAGCACTTAAAGGTACATCCTTAAGTAATTTTCTTAGAAATTTATCACATCTTTGCCCTGCTTCGTTAGCTCCTATTTCTATATTCATGTTTTCCTCCAATATTTTTTATATTTGACTCCCTTGTAGCCTGTAACTAATTTACCTAACTTCTAGTAAGTGTAACACTACCATCCTCTGCCAAGGCTTTAGATAACAGTAATACAATCCTAGATTAGTTTTACTTGATACTTTTATTCTTGACTTTGATGTTAAGATTAAAACTAAAAAAGAGTCTTAATTTCTATTAAGATAGTTAACAACCATAGTACAATGGGCTGCAACTCCTACTTGTAAGCATTTTTCATCTATATCAAATAAACTATTATGAATAGGATGAATTATACCTTTTTCTATATTACCACATCCTAATTGATAAAACATAGCTGGAACTTTTAATGAAAAATATGCAAAGCTTTCTACGCCCATAGTTGGCTCATTTAGTATTATAACATTATTCTTTCCGAGTAACTCCCATGTACTCTCAGTGAAAAGATTATACATATTGTCGTTATTATATAGACAAGGATAACTTTCATCAATAGTAATCTCACATGTACCTCTTAAGCTTTGAACTTGTAAATTCACAAGTTCTTTAAGCCTAGTTTTCATGTGCTCTCTATCTTCTAAGTTCATAGTTCTAATTATACCTGTTATAGTGACTTTATCTGGGATAATATTAGCAGCAGTGCCTCCATTTATAGTTCCTATAGTAACAACTCCTGGAGATACTGGGCTTATCTCTCTACTAACCAATGTTTGTAAGGCATTTATTACTTGAGAAGCTATTATTATTGGATCTACTCCCTTGTGGGGACTTGCCCCGTGGGAACCTTTTCCATAAATAGTTATAGTAAAAGGATTTGAGGCTGCATAGGCAACACCTGATTTTACTCCAATGGTACCCGCTTCTAAACTTTCATCCACGTGACATCCAATGATAGCATCTACAGGAGGATGTTCTAAAGCACCTTCCTCAATCATAACCTTTGCTCCACCAGTAGTTTCTTCCGCAGGCTCAAAAATTAATTTTACATTTCCCTTAAGCTCACTTCTATGTCTATTTAAAAGTTTTGCAGCTCCAAGCACCATAGTCATATGAGCATCATGGCCACAACTATGCATTTTTCCAATAATTTTTGATGAATATGGTTTTGTAGTCTTTTCTTCCATAGGTAGTGCATCCATGTCACATCTTATAGCTATAGTTTTTCCACTACTCTCTTTTGATTCACCATAGATATTGGCTACTACACCTGTCTTTGCACAGGTATAAAACTCAATTTTTTCATTGATTAAAAATTTTTTTATTCTTTCAGATGTATTATATAACTCAAAATCTAATTCTGGGTTTTCATGAAATTCTCTTCGTATCTGAACAAGTTCGCTACTAATTTCTTCAGCTTCACAAATAAAATTCATCATTATCCTCCTATTAGAACTATTTATAATTTATCATTATTTATTAATATTATTACTGTTATTTGTATTTATTAATTCAAAAAACTATTATAATTATGAATAAAAAATAAATAATAGACTAAATGTCTATTATATCATAAACTAAAATATACTTCCCCTCATTATATAATAGAAATATATATATTACAAGAATTAACCGAAAAGACCACATCTTTCCGAAAGCAATAGTGTTAGCGATAGAAAAATAATCAATTATACGTTTTTTATTAATACTTTACAACTTTGAAACAAGTTGCAGATAACTAAGATATACTCCTTGTTTATACTTAAAGTATAGAAAAAGGAGTATAAAAGACATGCAAAAAAACAAAAAGAAACCAATAAAGAAAAAGATGAAGAGAAAAATGAAGAAAAGATTATGCATTTTGTTATTAATCACAGTGTTAGTTATAACCGGGAGCAAAATAGTTTCTACAATGACTAAGGCACATTTACGTAATGTACAGACAGAGGTTGATAATACTAAAGTTGCTAAAATTGAAAATAAAGAAACAGCAACTTTAAATCCAGGTAGATTTCTAGTAAATAGAAACAATACATTATCAAAAGATTTTGTACCTAAATCTCTTAAGATTCCTTATGTGCAGTTTATTTCTTATGTAGATCCAACAGTCAAGGAAATGGATACTGTAGCAGCCACTGCATTAGAAAATATGTTTAATGCTGCAGAAGCAAAAGGAATAAATCTTCTTGCTGTATCTGGCTATAGAGATTATTCTTATCAAGAAAAACTTTATAACGCTGAACCATATGATAGCAAATTGGTAGCAAAACCAGGAGCAAGTGAGCATCAAACAGGTTTAGCCATGGATGTACTTTCAAATGAATATTCAACTTTAGATGAAGATTTTGATAAAACACAAGGGTTCAAATGGCTTGAAAATAATTGTTATAAATACGGTTTTATAATAAGGTATCCTAAAGGGAAAGAAGACATCACTGGCTACAATTATGAGCCCTGGCATATGAGGTATGTGGGTGTAGACGAAGCAACTGAAATATCACAAAAACATATTACACTTGAAGAATATTTAGGAAGTTTTTAATTAAATAAATCCTATAGCATATTGCTTAAATAAAGTTTAAAATTGAACTACTAAAACAATTAGGATTAAGGTGGAAAAATGAAGCTTTGGAAGAAAATATTTATTTACTCAATGACTTTGTTTATTATAATATTTAATGGTGCTGGAGTATTCTTAATAGAGTCTATTCATAAAAAAAATCTTGAGAGCACTATAAAAACAGCTATAGATGAGCATAAATTAGTAGAAAGTACAATTTACCTTAATACAGATTCATTTCAGAATATGTCCCATACTTCAGATCAAAAGTTCAAAGACTCGCTATCTTTTGTTATAAATGGATATATTTTGAATAATTCCTTGATGCAAGACTCTTTAGAATTATATGATGAAAATAATAATTTGTTATTTTCTAGATCCAACGAAGAATTAAGCATACCAAGTGCTAAATTAAATGAGATAAGGCTAAATGAACGTCTATTTATGATTAAAGACATTGATAATATTCATTATGTGTTTATTAGCTCAAAATTCATTTTTCAGGATAAAACAATTAAACTTATATTAACAGAGGATATTGATTCTATTTATAAAGAAAGAGATAGTAATTATAAACTTTATATTGCACTTAATGGAGTAATATTGAGTTTTCTTGCTATAGGAATGTACATAATTGCAAAAGGCACTACAAAACCTATTGTAAAACTCAGTGAAGCTTCTAAAGAAATTGCTTATGGAAACTATTCGAAAAGAGTCAAAATAAAATATAATAAAGATGAATTAGGCCTTTTAGCAGAAAATTTTAATATGATGGCACAAGCTACA
>DAMAVY010000279.1:0-4868 GCA_032077725.1 Clostridium sp.
AATTAAAGTCTATGCCTTTCTAACATAGGCTGGAACCTAATTTTGAAGGCATTGTATGATCTCCTCTTTTGACATATTATTTACATTTCTAAATTCTTCAATTGATTCCTCAATAAAATCAATTGAAGCATCCTTTGGTTTTTCAACAAAAATTTTATTATGCTCTGTAGATGTAAGGGCTACTTCATCCATTAAGAGCTCTTCATACAATTTTTCCCCTGGTCTTAATCCAATATACTCTATCTTAATGTCTACATCAGGCTTATAACCTGATAGTGTTATTAAATCTCTTGCTAGTTCTACCATTTTAACCGGTTTTCCCATATCAAGAACAAAAATCTCTCCACCTTCTGCAAGTCCACCAGCTTGAATTACAAGTTGAGCAGCTTCTGGTATAGTCATAAAAAATCTAGTTATCTCTGGATCTGTTACAGTTACAGGGCCCCCTTTTTCTATTTGTTTCTTGAAAAGAGGTATTACAGATCCATTACTTCCAAGTACATTTCCAAATCTTACTGCTACATAGTCAGTTTCACTCACGTCATTAAAAGCTTGAATTATAAGCTCACAGAATCTTTTAGTAGCACCCATAACATTAGTAGGGTTAACAGCCTTATCAGTACTAATAAGAACAAATTTACCTACCTTGTACTTATCACAACATTTAACAACATTGTAAGTTCCTAAAATGTTGTTTTTAACTGCATCTCCAACATTCCCCTCCATTAAAGGGACATGTTTATGAGCCGCTGCATGAAATACAACATCTGGCTTGTGTTCATTAAAAACTTGTTCCATTCTTGGCATATCTCTTACAGAAGCAATTATTACTTGTTTATTTACTTCAGGAAAGTTTCTATTAAGTTCCATCTCAAGATCATATGCATTGTTTTCATATATGTCTAAGATTATTATCTTTTTAGGTGAAAATTTAACTATTTGTCTAATGATTTCAGACCCAATACTACCTCCACCACCAGTAACTAATATAGTCTTATTTTTTATATATTTATCTATATGTTCAGATTTTAATTTTACTGATTCTCTACCTAATAAATCGTCAATATCAACATCTCTCATATGATTTACTTTAATGTTATCATCAACTATTTTATATATTCCTGGCATTGTTTTAATATTTTTTGTTACCTGTTTACATATATCTAAAATATCTTTTTTAGTATTTTTATCTACAGATGGCATAGCAAGCATAATTTCATCTACTTTGTTTTGTTTACAGCAAGATATAATTTTATTTCTATCACCTAATACCTTGACTCCATGAATTCTCTTTCCAATCTTATTGATATTATCATCAATTAATCCAATAACTTTATAATCTAATTTACTATTATTCTTAATTTCTTTAATTAATATAGCTCCCGCATCTCCTGCGCCAATTATTAAAACATTTTTTCTTTTACTTACACTACTTTTATCTGTTCCATTATTTTCTGCAATCCTATATATAAACCTTATTCCCCCAAGGCATATTACACTAAGTAGCATAAATATGATATGAACTGTAATTGGGAATCTAGAAAATATACTTTTTAATAAAGTATGGCTTATAAAATAACTATATATTACAAACACAAAATTTGAAGCTGCCATAGAGTATACTATTGATAATAGCTCTTCTATAGAAGCATATTTCCATATATTACTGTATAATTTGAATACTATATTAAATATAATTGTAATTACTACCACAGGAATTATTGATAATAAGAAAAGTTCTTCATATCCATGTTGAATTTTAAAATCGAACTTAAGTAGTAATGCTAAATATAAACTAGCAACAACAAGAATTGCATCTATCACGACAATTTTTCTATCTTTATTCATAACTTCACTTCCTATAATTCATTTTTATAATGAATAAATGTTTATAACATTTTTATCCATAAATCGCTTATCATAGTAATTATACTATTTTTTGCAAGCAAACTCAATTACATTTTATTTATAATGGTATGTACCTTGTTTATTACACTCTTATTATTACAATAATATAAAGGCCTTATACTATTTGATTACTCTAATATTTTTTCTAGTTCCTTAACTACATCATCATCTGGGCTTAATTTTTTTGCTATATCAAGATGTATTTTCCCTTGTTTCAAATCATTATTATTTATATAACACATTATAAGATTTGTACATACTTCTACAGAGGTTGTTACTTCAAAAACTTTCCTAAAGTATTTTATAGCTGTTTCAAAATCATTGAGGCAAGCATTATTTATACCCAATTCATTAAACACTTGAACGTAATTACTGTCTATTGTAAGCGCTTCATTTAAATAGTATATAGCTTTTTCGTAATTTTGTAAAATTCTATAACTAATTGCAATATAATAGAATAACTCAGCTTTATCCCCTAAAACATCTATTAGCGGCAATAATATTTCAAGAGCCATTTTAGGTTTCTCATATACTAACTCTTTTCCTTTTTCAAAAGAGTTAATTATATCTAAATTTGCTTTAAGTTCCTCTACTTCTTCAGTAATATTACCACCTAGCGCTATATACTGATTTATACTAAAATAAGCACCTTCAGTATTATTATCTTCATAGTTAATTATAGCTTCATAGTAATATGGGTCAGCATAGTTTTGTATTTTCTTTCCTCTTTCAATTATATCAGAGATTTCTTTCTTAAATATTGGATTTGTTTTCCTTATCCCATCTGTTAATATTAATGCCTTTTCTATGTTATCTTTTGTAAATTCAACTTCTAATAATCCTTTTAGTCTAAGGTAGCCATCTTCATATTTTTCATCTTTAATACTTTGGAAGATCTGTGCTTTTATATAATTAATACTAGTAGAAATTGATTTAATAACTTCCAAGTAAATTTTACTAAACTTAAATTTGGGGTCTGCTCCTAAAACGTAAAACATTCCATCTATAAACAGGGTTACCGGAATATCAGATAAATCATCTCCCCCTTTAGCTTTAGAAACTATTTTATCTGAGCTAACAGGTAAAAATGTATTTTCCTTAAATATATACTCATTTATTTTACTTCCTTTTTTTATTTCAAGGAATAAGATTTTCTCAAGTTTTTCCAAAAAATAATTTTCATTACTCATAGTACACCTTCTTATTTTTTTGTTTAAATCATCACTATAATTTTATTCCATTAACTATATTACCACCTAATTCATTATTAATCACCTTTTTTTTGTATAAAGTAATATTTTCGTAATTTTTTATATGCTATATTTTAGATATTTCACTTTTTACTATAGTAAAATATTTATTAGTAAATATTTTAATGAACTATTAGTAATACTACATTATATCTACTTGTATAAAATAGAACAAACTTGAATAAATTAAAAATTTCTCTGTACCTAAAGTTTTTATTGCATTGATAATGATATTATTCTATAATAAATTTGTTTTATAACATTATAAATACTATTTTATAAATACTATTTTTATTATGAACGATTAAATTAAATATTATATATATTGCTATATGCTATATATTTTATAATTTAGAAAGAGGGTATGGAATTGTATAAATTAAACCAAAATGAAACCCCATTATTTGATGCCTTAATGGAATATGTCAATAGAGACACTCTTCCATTCCACGTTCCTGGGCACAAAAAAGGTGTAGGAGCTGATAGTGAGTTTAAAGCTTTTATGGGTGAAAATCCATTTAAGATTGATGTTACTGTTTTTAAATTAGTGGACAGCTATCATCACCCAACTGGTCCTATAAAAAAAGCTCAAGAATTAGCTGCTGACGCTTATGGCTCTGATGCATGTTTTTTCTCAGTTCACGGTACATCAGGTGCTATACAAGCAATGATTCTTTCAGTTGTTGGAGCTGGTGACAAAATTATAGTTCCAAGAAATGTACACAAGTCTATTACTGGTGGTATTATTTTAGCCGGTGCTATTCCTGTTTATATGCAACCAGAACTTAATAAAAAATTAGGAATCGCAAATGGCGTTACACCTGAACATGTAAGAGAAACTCTTGAAGCTAATAAAGATGCCAAAGCTGTTCTCATTATTAATCCTACATATTATGGAGTAGCTACTGATATTAAACAAATTGCTGATATCGTTCATGAGTACGACATTCCATTAATAGTAGATGAGGCTCACGGGCCACATCTAAACTTTAATGAAAAGTTACCTATGTCAGCTATGGAAGCTGGCGCAGATATATGTGCTCAAAGTACTCATAAAATTATCGGAGCTCTCACTCAAGCTTCACTACTTCAGGTACAATCTAAAAGAATTAGTGTTTCTAGAGTAAAACAAGTTATAAACTTAATGCATACTACTTCTCCTTCATATATACTTATGGCGTCATTAGATACAGCTAGACGCCAAATAGCATTAGAGGGAAAAGAATTACTAGATAAAACAATTAAACTTTCGAATTATGTTAGATCTGAAGTTAACAAAATTCCTGGATTCTATTGCTTCGGTGAAGAAATTCTTGGAGTTCCCGGTGCTTATGCATTTGATCCAACTAAGATAACCATAACTTGTCGTGACCTTGGCATTACTGGCTATGACTTAGATATGATTTTAGCTAATAAGTATCATATTCAAATGGAGCTTTCCGATTTATATAATATTCTTATTGTTGGATCTTTCGGTGACACTGAAGAGGGTATGGAAAGACTTTTAATAGCTTTAAAAGAAATTAGTAATGAATACTATGGTAAAGGCACCGCAAAAGCTGACTTTATTGATATTCCTTCAATACCTGAACAAATTCAAATACCTAGTGAAGCTTTTAATAGTGTAAAAACGGATGTTAAAATCAAAAACAGTGTGGGTATGATTAGTGGAGAATTCTTAATGGCATATCCACCAGGTATACCAATACT
>DAMAVY010000280.1:0-4862 GCA_032077725.1 Clostridium sp.
ACTACATAAGCTCCATTATCTTCTATAGCTTTTACTACTTTTTCTGCAGCTCCACCAATAGGACATCCTGTTATAAGAATCCTAGGTTTAGAAGTTAATGTCTTACCTTCTTCATATTCCTTCTTTACTTTTTCTGTTACACTTACTACATCTTTTATAGATTCTTCTTTATTGAATTTAAAGGATGTACCGTATGCAACTTTTAATATATCTGACCCTGTTAAAGCAGGTGGATCCAGTTTGCCTAAAGTATAGAAGTCTTTTAATGCTTTTCTCTCCCTATTTTTAAGCCTTATAGCAGCTTTTATCTTTTCTTCAGTTATTTCCACTTTGAAAATATCTTCTAATTTTTCTTTTAGGATTATAACTTCACTTTTCCAAAGTTCATAAGCTTTTTCTCCACATTGCGAGTTAGGTAGTTGCATCACATGAACAGGTTTAAACTCACCTAAATATTCATACATCTTTTTCTTGCCATCACAGGTAGTTTCTCCTACAATTAAGTCTGAAAAATAAAAGTAGGGACATTTATCAGTTTTAGCAAATCCATAACTACTTTTGATTAGTGGACAAAGATTTCTTGGCATATCTTTTTCTGCATCACTAATAGTTTCATCGGAAGTGGAGCATAAGGATACTACCGCAGCCCCTGCTGCCATTGCAATTTCTTGTGGCATATACGTGCAGAAAGTACCTACTAGTGGTATATTTTTATCTTTTAATTCCTTTGCTACCATAAATCCATTTCTTCTAGCCTCAGAAAAACTCTCAAATATATCGGGTAAATCTTTTTTTAAATCCATATAATTCCGCCTCCATAATTTAACATATATTATTAATTTACATTCATCAATTTATTTACTAACTTCACAGCATCCACTGCACTCTTTGAGTAGCCATCAGCACCAATATTTTTTGCAATTAAAGGAGAAACAGGACCGCCGCCTATAATTACTTTCACAGAATCACGCAAGCCTTCTTCACTGAGTAGTTCTACAACCCTCTTCATATTTACAACAGAAGTGGACATTAATGTAGAAAGAGCAAGGATTTTTACTCCCTTATTTTTCACCGCATCAATAAAACTTTCTGCTGGCACATCACGCCCCAAATCGATTAGCTCGTATCCGTCTGATTCAAGCATAATTTTTACTAAATTTTTACCTATATCATGGGTATCCCCTTTCACAACACCAATTGCCACTTTGCATTTTTGATGTAATTCAGATTTTCCTAAATGAGGACGTAAAACATCAAGTCCATCATACATAACATCTGAACAAATAAGTAGCTCTGGAATAAAATATTCCTCTCTTTCATACAAATCAGCAGCCTTGTTCATGCCATCTACTAATCCTAGTAAAATCCCTTCGATGGCAGGATAGCCAGATTTTATATATTCTTCAGCTATAGCCGTAACTTTATCATAATCCATTTCAAGTACGCATTCTGACAATTCTTTTAAGCATTCTTCCTTGTTAGTCATATTAATCAAATCCTCCTTTATATGATTGATAGTATTATTTGCTGTAATGTTCAATTAGCTCTGCTACTCGCTCAGGACGCACAGGGTATCCAACTTCCCTTACAGTATCCATCATGGTTTCAATGTTCTCAAAAGGCGTATCCGTAGGCAAGCTACATCCAGACATAACCATATACCCGTTTTTCGAATCATACCCATCCATAATACTCTCTAAGGTTTTGATTCGGATATCCTGTGGTGTTCCCAAATACATAATACCGCTTGGATCGATATTTCCCATTATTTTGGTACGATTGCCTATAGTAAGTTTGCACTCCTTCAAGCTAGCAACATTATCAATGCTCATTCCGCCAATACCCAAATCAGCAACATCATTCCAAATTTTATTAGTCTGACCACAGATATGGACAACCACTTTGGTTCCATTATAATCTCTGATATAGTCAATCAATTCTTTCAAATAAGGCAGTGAAAATTCACGAAAGACCTTTGGACTAACAACAGTACAAGAAGACATAGGCTCAGAGATGGTAGGAACCAAACCAATATCAAGAACAGCCTTGGCATAAGCCTTACAGGTTTCAAGTGAAATCCTGCAAAGCTTATGGACAGCTTCCGGATTTTTGTAAATCATCTTAAGAGTTTCATCCACACCTAGCAAGAAAAATGAATTGGTAAACGGTCCAACAACACCAGCAGAACATTTTATTTCATCCCTTGCAAGCTCCCTAAGGTATTTCATTGCATCCAGATGCACTGGTAATCTTCCATCCTTATAAGGATCAGCTGGACGTAGAGTATGAATATCCTCTATTCTACAAATTGCTGGTTTTAATAAATCAGCAGTGTCATCCTCAGGGTAAGCTACAGTTGCGCCCATAGCTTCCGCCCATGGAAACAAGTCAGTAAAAACACGTAAACTATCAGATCCAAATTTACGATATACCACCATTTGTGCCTCAGCAATAGCTTTTGGATTGTGATTAAACTCTGAAATCTTGCAGCCATATATTCTGGCAACTCCATTTGCGATATTGGGATTGCAAGGCAATCTGTCTACTTCCATTCCACTTGCTATAGCTATTCCTCGTTCCATTGGGGTCATAGAGTCTTTTTTTACCATAAATAATTCCTTCTTTCAGATTAAAATGCATTTATGTATATTAAAATTTGAGTAAGTCTTGTCAAGCTTCATACACCAGTGACCAATAAATTTTACATCTTCTCTTTCTCTTCTAACCCTATCTAGCATTTCTCCATAGCTATTTCCTTCCACCTTTATCTGTTCCGTCTCTAATAGTCCCATAGCTTCAAGAGATGTGGATGTTTTACCGCAAATATGTACAATGGTATCCCCTAACTGGTTCTCTATTCTTTTTAAAATTTTGTATGTTGATTTTCCAGATATATCTTTATATACTTTTGGACCTACAATATCTATTGTTCCTGTAGGATCTGCAAAGGATATAATATCAACGCCTAGAGAAGCAGCCTTAATTATAAATTCCACTATGGTATCTTCAATTATTTCAAGTAACTTAATTATGCTATCCTTGTCCCTTCTAATACTTCCATAAAATAATTGGCTATCCATAATCGATGTGGCAATGCTTATGGGTCCCATTATGTTTAAGCAAACTTTTTCTCCCTGATCTTTAAGAATAACAATACTCTCAAGTATTTTTGAAATTCTTCCACTACTTAAATCAGCTTTTTTTATTTTGTAAAATTCATCCCGCCCATTAATGGCATATTTAGAAATACGATTACCAGCTTCATTTTCTATGATTACAGATGAACCGAAAGCCTCTGCCTCTACAGTATGACAAAATGGCAGAAAGCAGTAATTTGTACCCTGAAACTCCTTCACTTTCTTAGATAAGGCTACCATTTTATGTGTATGGTAATTTGCCTCTTCAAAGCTTATTCCTAGGTCATTTAATAAGGTGTCGGGTATTTTATCGTTTTCATTTTTCGTACATTGAAATATCTTAATGTCTTTCACAATGTCACCTCCATTAAAAGTTTAATTCACTTACAAAAACCTCTTGAAAATCAGGACAAAGGGATAATTCAAGAATTTCAATTGACTTACTTAGAGTCCTTAATTCACTTCTAAATTTTCTATTTGTAAGAGCAAGCCTTGCTCCCTCTAAAGATGTATTTCCGAGAAACTCAATATTTCCCTTAAAACCCTTTGGTATAAGGGAAATAAGCTTTATGCTTTCCGGATTAACATGATATCCGAAGGCACCTGCAATATATACGGTTTCAACATCTTCCATAGTCATTCCACTTTGCTTTAAAAGTAATATTACCCCTGCTGCTATGGCGCCCTTTGCAAGTTGTATTTGTCTAATATCCTTTTGAGAAATATATACATCTTCCGTGATGTAAAATTTTTTATCTCTCAATCTATGGGATAATCTAGTGTCAATATTCTTATTCCATCTACCAGATTTCATTAAAAGTTCTCTTTTAAAAAGAGCTGCAACTATGTCTATAAGGCCGCTACCACAAATTCCTATAGGGTTATCATTTCCAATGGTTCTAAAGCTAATATTTTCTTCATCGTCTATGTAAAAGGCTTCTATTGCTCCATTTTGAGCTCTACATCCACATTCGATATTCATTCCTTCTAGGGCAGGTCCTGCCGCGGTAGAGGTTGCAAATATTTTATTGTCTACTATAGCTGCTATCTCCCCATTTGTACCTATGTCTATAAATACCGCCTTGTTCTTATTTTGAAACTCAGTGGCCAGTAACCCAGATATAATATCTCCTCCAACGTAAGAAGAAGCACATGGTATTAAATCTAAAATTCCTTCACTACTTGCCTTTATTCCTATTTCACTAGCTTTCATATGGTGAATATCTAAAAATATAGATCTATAAGGCGCCTTAGCCAAAGCCTCTGGACTTATACCTAATAACAAGTGAAGCATAGTGGTATTAGCACCAATACATATATGATATAAATTCTCTGGATTATCTACTAATTCCCCAATGGATTTGTTTATTTCTAAAACAATGAGATTTTGTAACTCTTTAGCCCCTTCTTCATTCTCCATGGAAAATGTAATTCTACTTAGAACATCTCCACCATGGATGGTCTGAGGATTTAAAGAAGATTTTTGTTTTACTATATCCCCATTTTTGAGATTGATTAAATAGTAAGAAATCCCAGTGGTACCAATGTCTATAGCCAGTCCATATATATCATTTTCACTCTCCCTTATATCAAGTAATAAATTTTCACAAACCACCCCTATGAAATTCTCCCCATTAGATTTTTCAAGTTTTGAAATCTTATCATATATCTTAAGAGAACTTGCCTCATAATCTATTGTATCTATATAACAAGTACTTATTTTTC
>DAMAVY010000281.1:0-4819 GCA_032077725.1 Clostridium sp.
TTAAAAAATAATATCAACACAGTTTTATCTTCTAGCATGGGAAGACTATTTGATGCGGTTGCATCAATTCTAGGTATTGGGAATGAAAATAGTTATGAAGGAGAATGTGCAATAAATCTAGAAAAAGTTGCAATACTAGCCCTGAGAAATAAGATTAAACCTATAAAACTCTCCTTTCTTGTAACTGAGAAAGATCATACAATTAATATTGAAACAGAATCTGTTTTAAAAGAAATCTGCAGGTTAAAGAATGATAGAAATATAGGTGCTCTTGCACTTGGATTTCATTACGCAGTTTCCGGTATCATTTTAAAAGTATGTGAAATGATAAGGCTTAGACAAAATATTAATATCGTTGCATTAAGTGGTGGCGTATTTCAAAATACTCTTCTCATGGAACATGTACTTACAAAACTCAGAGAAAGTAATTTTAAGGTTTACTACAATATTTGTGTTCCTCCAAATGATGGATGCATAAGTTTAGGACAGACCTATATAGGATTAATGAGGTGAGAAAATGTGTGTAGCAGTACCAGGTAAAGTTATAGAAATAAATGGTAATAAAGCTAAAGTAGATATTATGAAAAACATCTGCGTAGTAAACATTCAGTTGGTTGACCTTAATTTAGGGGATTATGTTTTGATTCATGCTGGATGTGTTATTGATGTCTTAGAAAAAGATACCGCAGAAGAAATATTAAGTATATTTGAACAACTTGAGGAGGATGTCTATGAAAACCCTTCAACAAGTAATAAATGATTTAAAAGCCTATGATGGCGAAAAAATTAAAATAATGGAAGTATGCGGAACACATACTTCCAGCATTTTTAAAAACGGAATAAGAAGTTTAATATCTCCAAAGATAGAACTTATATCAGGTCCAGGGTGTCCTGTATGTGTGACATCTTCAGCCTACATAGATAAACTAGTAGAATACTCCATGGGTGAAAATTCTTGTGTTTTAACTTTTGGCGATATGATGAAGGTAAAGGGCAATAAATTATCTCTCACAGAAGCAGGAGCACTTGGAGCTAAAGTAAAAGTTTTATATTCACCACTTGATGCTATTAAAGTAGCAATGGAAAATAGAAATACACAATTCGTTTTTGCTGCAGTGGGATTTGAAACAACAACCCCAATTTATGCAGTCTTAATCGAGGAAATTACTAAAAATAAAATAGATAACTTAAAAATACTAACTTCACTGAAAACAATCATTCCGGCACTTTCTTTTATTTGTGAAAACGAGGAGAAAATAGATGCTTTCCTCTGCCCAGGACATGTTAGTGTTATTACAGGATGCGGTGTATATAGAAGCCTTTCCGAAAAGTATCATAAACCTTTTGTAGTTGCTGGATTTGAAGGAGAGCATATTTTGGCTGCTATTTATGAAATTGTTTGTCAACTTGAAAAGAAGCAGTATTCTATGAAAAATATGTATGTAAATGCTGTATCAGAAGAAGGAAATATCAAAGCTCTTGGGATGATGGATAGATATTTTGAAGCTTCCCATGATTATTGGCGTGGAATAGGAACCATAGAAAATTCAGCTTTAAGACTAAAAAAAGAATTCGCTGAGTTTGATGCTGGAAGTAATTTCGAGGTTAGTGTTGAGACTCCGCCAAAAGGTTGCAGATGTAAGGACGTTATATTAGGACGTATTCATCCTGTAGAGTGTCCACTATTTGCAAAGAAATGTACGCCATTAAATGCTGTGGGCCCATGTATGGTTTCCACGGAAGGTGTTTGCGGAATCTGGTACAAGAATAGAGGGGAACAACAGTTAAAGAAAATCTATGAAAATGTATAAAAATATCTTGAAAAACACTATATTAATTGTCAATACTTATATTGAGGTGTTAATTAATGAAGTATTATTCAATAGGCAAGTTTTCAACTTTAATAGGTAAAACTCCTCAAACATTAAGAGATTGGCACAAAAAGGGTTCATTCCTTCCACATCACATAACAGATGGTGGGACGAGGTATTATTCACAAGAACAACTTAATCACTTTTTAGGTATTAAAAATATTGAAACTAAAACTAAAAAAGTAATTGGATATTGTAGGGTGTCGAGTAATAAACAAAAAGACGATTTAGTAAGACAAGTGGAAAATGTTAAAACATATATGATTGCTAAAGGATATTCTTTTGATGTTATTACTGACATAGGAAGTGGAATTAATTACAATAGAAAAGGATTAAATCAATTAATAGACATGATAACTAATTCATCGATTGAAAAGATAGTGATTCAATATAAAGATAGATTATTAAGATTTGGATTTGAAATTATAGAAAATCTATGTTATAAGTATGGAACTACTATTGAAATTATTGATAATACTGAAGAGATAGAAGAACCGGAATTAATTGAAGATTTGATCCAAATTGTTACGTTTTTTAGTTGTAGATTACAAGGTAAAAGAGCCAATAAGGCGAAGCAAATGATTAAGGAGTTGTTAGAGAATGATACTAGGGAAGAAAGTTAGAATTATCCCTAATATGGAGCAGGAACAAAAGTTATGGCAGTCAGTAGGTACAACACGATTTATTTATAATTGGACACTTGCAAGACAAGAAGAAAATTACAAGAATGGTGGAAAGTTTATATCTGATGGAGCTTTAAGAAAAGAATTAACTATCTTAAAAAAAACAAAAGAATTAAACTGGCTTAATGATGTATCTAATAATATAGCAAAACAAGCTGTTAAAGACGGATGCGAAGCTTATAAAAGTTTTTTTAAAGGGTTAGCAGATAGACCAAGATTTAAGAGTAGAAGAAAGTCTAAGCCATCATTTTATAATGATAATGTAAAGCTAAAAGTTAAAGAGAATTCAGTCTTAATTGAAAAAGTTGGTTGGATTAAGACAGCAGAGAAAATACCAATGAAAGTTAAATATACTAATCCAAGAATAAGTTTTGATGGTAAGTATTGGTTTATAGCAGTTGGAATAGAAAAAGAACAACCGATAGTGAAATTAACAACTGAGAGCATAGGTATTGATGTTGGAATTATAGACCTTGCTATATGCTCCAATGGAATGACTTTTAAAAATATTAATAAAACAAAAGATGTAAAGAAGCTTGAAAAAAGGCTACGTAGATTACAACGTAGGGTATCTCGCAAATACCTAAAAAATAAAGAAGGGAGTAAGTTTGTCAAAACAAGTAATATTATAAAAATCGAAAAACAGATTAAATTACTTCATAGAAAATTAGCAAATATAAGAAGTAATCATAATCACCAGGCAACGAATAAGATAGTGAAAACCAAGCCATCAAGAGTTGTTATGGAAACACTTAATATTAAAGGAATGATGAAAAATAAACATTTATCAAAAGCTATTGCAAAACAATGTTTATATGAGTTTAAAAGACAAATGAAGTATAAATGTGAGTTCAATGGAATTGAGTTTGTTGAAGCTGACAAATGGTATCCTTCATCAAAGATTTGTAGTGAGTGTGGTCATATAAAGCCAAAGCTTTCATTATCTGAAAGGACATATATTTGTGAAGAATGTAGTTGTGTTATAGATAGAGATTATAATGCAAGTATTAATCTAAGTAGATATGAATTAGTAGTTTAATCACTTGCATGATACTACTAATATGTACCATGCGTTGTATGGGAATTTAAGCCCTTGGAGTGTTATATCAAACGAAAGTAGCTTATGTAAAATCGGACACGTTGAACAGGGAATTAAACAAGATTTATAGAGTTTTATAAGGTTTTGGCAACGGTATAAGAAATGAAAATAGATATATCATATGGTAGTGGTGGAAAACAAACAAGCAATTTAATTAATGAAATTTTTATGAAAAATTATGGGAATGAAGTTCTTGGTAAAATGGAAGATGCCGCTGTACTTAATATTAGTGGGGACATAGCATACACAACGGATTCATTTGTTGTAACCCCTATGTTCTTTAACAATGGAGACATCGGAAAACTGGCTATTTGCGGTAACGTAAACGATCTTTCTATGATGGGGGCAGAACCTAAATATCTTACTGCGGGCTTTATTATTGAAGCAGGAGCTGATTTAGAAACCATTGATAGAATAGCACATTCCATGAAACTTGCTGCTGAGGAAGCAAATGTTAAAATTGTTGCTGGAGATACAAAGGTAATTGAAGGTACAGGGAATATTTATATTAATACTTCCGGTATCGGTACCATTATAAAAAGTGGCGTTAGCATCATGAACTGCAAAATAGGTGATGTAATCATACTTTCCGGTAACCTTGGAGAACATCATGCTGCAATTATGTCTTCTCGAATGGGGATAGAAAATGAAATAAAGAGTGACTGTGCACCTCTCGTATCTATTGTAAAAGAACTAGTTGAAAATGATATAGATGTTCACTGTATGCGTGATGTAACCCGCGGAGGCCTTGCTACAGTTTTAAATGAAGTGGCATCAAGCTCTTCATGTAGTGTTGTAATTGAAGAAAAATCATTACCTGTAAGTAGTGAAATCAAAGGGTTTTGTGACATTTTAGGTCTTGACCCATTATATATGGCAAACGAGGGAAAAATGATTGCAGTTGTTCCTGGGGGACAAGGCGAAGAAGCACTTGCTGTGATGAAAAAGAATAAATACGGCACAAATGCGGAGATTATTGGCAAGATTATAGAAGGCAAGGGTGTTAATATGACAACAACCTTAAATGGTAATAGAGTTGTAGACATTCTCTATGGAGAAGGATTACCACGTATTTGTTAATTTTAAAAATGAGTATGTAAAGAATAATATAGAATTGTTCTTTATCTATAAGTTAATGCTCCAATATATTAAAATAGTTATGGACG
>DAMAVY010000282.1:0-4818 GCA_032077725.1 Clostridium sp.
TATTACTTCTAAGTTACGTTCCTTTGCAAAATTAACTAACCAATCACTGATGGCTTTCTCATTTCCTGAACCTCTTGGTATTTCATTAATTTCTTTAAAAAGTTTAATTACCTCAAAGCTTTTTAAGTTTTTTAGTGTTTCAATCATTTTACTCATCCTTTCTTAGAAGAAAATTATTTTTTAGTCAAATAATATTTAAATTATATCACTTTCTTAGCCCACGTATTATCTAATTATATAAGTTTTAGTAAATACTTTACTATTATAAGTGGTAGAATACTAGTATGGAATGTAACAATATCATAAGTGAATTATAAAATATAAAGATTAATAGTTATTATTACATAGTATATGTTAAATTATGAATAGAAATACTTAGATTACTCCTTATAAAATTACAATAAAAATATAAAGTTCATGTACTATATAATTATTACTTCTAAAGTCCTAGTTGTCAATTAGAAATATAGTGTTAAAATATATTCATAGATTTATTTCATGATGTGCTAAACCTAATCAGCATCATCATGTGTTAATTATAGCAATACTACAATGAAAGGAAAATTATAATGAATTTTTACTATGTGTTCATTATATAAGGTGATAGAATGATTTCAATATTTAAAAGCGATACCACCGGACAATTCACAAACATAGACTCTATGGAACATGGTTCTTGGATCAGTATGATTAATCCATCAGATGAAGAAGTGCTTTTAATATCGCAAAAGCTTAACATTCCTCAAGATTTTATATGGGCTGCTCTTGATGAAGAAGAAGGATCAAGAATTGAGTTTGAAAATAACGCAACTCTTGTAATTATAGATATACCTTTTACAGAAATTGATGATAATTCATTAACCTATGATACATACCCACTAGCAATAATCTATACAGAAAGTGTAACCGTTACAGTTTGTCTTAAGAATAGCCCTGTACTAACTGACTTTGCCCAACAAAAAATCCCTTCATTTTATACATTTAAAAAAGTTAGATTTATGCTTCAAATATTATATAGAGCATCAAATTATTATCTTTTATACTTAAGACAAATAAATAGAAAAAGTTTATTAATTGAAAAAGCTCTCTATAAATCTCAAAGAAATAGGGAATTAATTCAATTATTTGGTCTCCAAAAATCCTTGGTTTATTTTTCCACATCTCTTAAATCTAATGAACTAACTTTGGAAAAATTATTAAAGCAAGAAATATTGACTAAATATAACGAGGATAAAGATATTTTAGACGATGTTATGATTGAAAATAGACAGGCCATTTAAATGTGTAGCATTTATAGTAATGTCTTAACTGGAACCATGGATGTTTTCGCATCTATGATTTCCAATAATCAAAACCAAGTAATGAAGTTTTTGACCTCTGTAACTATAGTTCTCTCTATTCCTACTTTAATATCTGGTCTTTTTGGAATGAACGTTTCGGATGTTCCATTTTCAAATTCTCCAAATGGTTTTCTATATTTGTGCTCGATTGTTGTATTGATTACAATTTTCGTAACATTTATTCTTACAAAAAAAGATATGTTCTAAAAGAAAGTCAGGAAGTGATTTTTGCGCTACCTGGCTTTAATTGTAACATTTCTGAAAAATCCTCATATAATAATCCTGTAAATACTTTAAAATGAGGTATAAAATGCAACTTATAAATTCAATAAATTCTATGTTAATAAGAAATGATGAAATAAGCAATTCAAATGATAATATGTCATCCTATGTTCGAATTGTTCACATTGCAGCTAAAGCACCAGATGTAGATATATATATCAATGATAAGCCTGCAATTTCAGCACTTAAATATAGAGAGTTTACAAATTATATTAAACTTCCATCTGGAACATACAATATAAAAGTATATCCTACAACAAAAACTATTGCAGCTCTAAAGGATGTAGATATTTTTATAGCTCCTAAAAGTATAACGACTTTAGCTGCTTTTACAGAAAATTCAACACTAAATATATATCCTATTGATGAAACACCTCTACTAAATCCTACTTCAGGTAAAGCAAAAATTCGAATTGCTCAATTTATTGAAAATGTACCTCCTGTAGATGTGTTATTATCCAATGGCACTATTTTATATAAAAATGTAAGTTTTAAGGACGTACGAAATTATATTGAACTCCTTACAGGTAAGTATGCTTTTAAACTTAATCTTGCGGATACTGACATTACAATTTTGTATGTACCTAATATAAATCTTAAATCTGACAAATACTACACTCTATATCTAATCGGTCTTATTAGTGATTATCCACCACCACAAATGTTAATTCCCCTTGATGGTATAAGCTACCTTAAATTTTGATTGAGAACTTAGAATTTCAAAGGAACTATTGAAATTTTAAAATTCATAGCAAACAATGAACCAATATAAATTATTATTAGATATTACACACTAAGTCTGCATGAAATTAAATTATAAATTAGTAGTTTTCACAAAATAGATTCTTATATTTAGTGAAGCTCTAAATATGAAAGCTGAAAATCTTATGATTTTCAGCTTTTTTACGTGGCTCATTCTTAATTAATCTACTGTCCTGCATATTGAAGTTTGTATAAGTTACTATAAAGTCCTCTCTTTTCAAGTAATTCAGAATGATTTCCCATTTCTCTTATTCTTCCTTTATGCATTACTATAATCTTATCAGCATTTTTTATAGTAGATAACCTGTGAGCTACAACTATTGTAGTTCTTCCCTTAGTGAGCTTATCAAGCGCATCTTGTATTAAGCTTTCAGTTTCAGTATCAATATTTGCAGTAGCTTCATCTAAGACAAGTATTGGTGGATCAAATGCTAATGCCCTTGCAAAAGCAAGCAGTTGCCTTTCTCCCTGTGAAAAGGTCGTTCCTCTTTCATTTACCTTAGCGTCATATTTTTCTGGTAGTTTTTCTATAAATCTATTTGCATTAACATATTCGCAAGCCTTAACTACCTTTTCGTCAGTAATACTTTGATCATTTAATCTCACATTTCCTTTTATGTCTCCTGTAAATAAAAATACATCTTGAAGCACTGTAGATACATTTTTTCTTAATTCTTCTTTCTGCATCTTCTTGATATCTACTCCATCAATTAGTATTTCTCCCTTTTGAATATCATAAAGTCTTGTTATAAGACTAATTATTGAAGTTTTTCCTGCTCCTGTTGCTCCAACAAAGGCTATAGTTTCGCCCTTTGCTATCTTGAAATTAACATCTTTTAACACCCAATCTTCCCCATTGTATGCGAACCAAACATTTTTAAATTCAATTTCTCCTTTTGCTCGTCCAATACTTTCCGGAGCTTCAATATTCTTAATTATACTATCATTATCTAATAACATAAAAATACGTTCAGAGGACGCCATTGCTGATTGAAGTATATCAAATTTCTCTGATAAATCAAATATTGGTTGAAATAGCTTTTGTATATAAGTAATGAAGGCGTATAACACTCCAAATTCAAGAGTTAAATCAAGCACTGCTGTTCCTCCAACCCATACAAGAATACAAAGAGCAATTTCATAGGTCATATCCATCATAGGTCTAAAAATAGCAAAAACTCTTACCTGTCCCATGGCTGCCTTGGAATAAGATGAATTAATTTTATCAAACTCCCTATTTTTTTTCTTTTCAACACCATAAATTTGTACTGTCTTCATTCCACTTATATTTTCTGACAGTGAAGAATTTATTCTTGATAACCTTGATCTAACCTTTCTATATGCATTTCTATCATATTTTCTGAATATAAAAGTAAGGGCTACAACTAATGGTAGTGTCATTATGGATACTACCCCTAGTTTTACATCTAGCATAAACATAGCAATTATTATACCTATAACTAAGAACGCATCTTTAATAAGGTATACTAATACCGATGTATACATCTCATTTAGTGTTTCAACATCATTGGTTACTCTTGTAACTAATCTTCCAACTGGATTTTTATCAAAAAAGGATAAAGATAAACCCTCTATATGTTTAAAAAGAGTAGCTCTTATATTATATACAATCTTTTGTCCTGTATATTGAAGTATATAAATTTGAATATAATTTAATATGAACATTCCTACAAAAATGCATAATACAATTAATGCACTCCACTTTATAGAATTCAAATCAATAGTTCTTAAAACTCTTATATCTTCAACATTAATATCAAAAGCTTGAAATTCATTTTCTCCTTGTATGAATTTTCCTTCATTTATTGCAAAAGGAGTATTTTCATTGGCAATGCCTTCAACAACATAGGGTTTATTATTCTCATCATACACTATGGATGCCCTAATTCCGTCATCTCTTTGTCCTCTTACTACAAAGCTATCGCCTACAGGTATAGCCCCATCTTCTGACTTTTCCACAATAGAATATTCACTACTTAGAGGATTTATATTATTGTCAATTACATTCTTAATAATAACTGGTACAGATAAATCTAAACATACCACAATGAACATAATAACTACCACTATGGCAATATACCATTTGTAAGGTAATGCATACCTTAAAAGTCTCTTCATTAAAAGGGAGTCATATTGCTTATCTAAAGATTCATCTTCGTGATTATAATTTTCCATAATTATATTTCCCCCTCTTCCATAATTTCTTGTTCTATTTGTTGCTTCTCATATATATCCCTATAAACTCCTGAAATATTTTTCAATTCTTCGTGAGTTCCTTCTTGGATTATTTCGCCTTCATCAAGAACTATGATGTTTTGTGCATCTTTAATAGCTGAAATTCTATGAGACACAATTATAGAAGTTTTGTCTTTCATTACAGATTTTAAATTACCAAGGATTTTAACTTCTGTCT
>DAMAVY010000283.1:0-4767 GCA_032077725.1 Clostridium sp.
CAATGGCTTTTTCCATATTTTTTTGTTTTTCTCCAGTTATTCTTTTTGTATCATCTATAGCATCTTTACTATCATTTTTGGCTTTAGTAGCCCTTTCTTTAAACTCAATGGCATTACTACTTCCGTCCATAGCTTTGGAAGAAAGCACATTAATACTTGCATCTACTTCTTCAACTGAAGCACTGATTTCCTCTGATGTTGCACTGGACTCTTGCATTCCAGCAACAATACTTTCTATTGCTTCATCTATAGTTTCAGCTTTTGCTGTTAATTCTTCTACAGTAGCTGAGAGTTCTTCAGAAGATGCACTTATATCCTGTGAATTTTCCATAATTACTTTTACTAAACTACTTACATTTTCCTGTGCAGTATTCAAAGCAACTCCTGTTTGTCCAAATTCATCTTTTCTTGTAATACTAAGAGGAGTTGAAAAATCATAGGAAGATAATCTCTGTGCTAAATCTTTGATCTTATTAAGAGGTTTTTCCATGTCTCTTGCAACCAACAAACCTATTATAATTGCCATTAAGACCCCTAAAGCAACAATTGCTGTCATTATCATTGTTGCATTTAAATATGTAGACCCAATATCTTCATTAGCTAGTTTAGCATTATCAATACTCAAATTTGTTAGTTCATCAAGTGTAGAATAAGCTTCGTTTCTTGCTGGTGTTACTTCATTGACTAATATATCATCTGCTTCTTTAAATTTATCACTATCCACAGATTTAATTACGTTATCGCTTAACTCATAAAATTTAGCAATTTGTGAATTAAGTGTACTAAGTAACTCACTTTCTGAACTACTGCTAACTAATTTTGAATATTCTTCAATGAATTTAGTAGTATTATCCTTATTTAAATTAAAATTTTCTTTAATACTATCTTTTTTTGAAGGATCTTTTTGGAAAACTAGTTTTAATAAATCTGATCTCCCCTCTGCCATATAGATTTTTGTAGTAGTAAGAAAATATACGCTTTGCAAATTACGACTATAAATTACCTCTCCTTTTTCCTTCACATTTCCGAGAGATACTACTCCTACTCCCCCTACTATACCGATAAGTAACGCTAGAATTAAAAATGCTCCTATCAACTTTGTTTTTACTTTCATGTTTCTAAATAAATTCATTTGTACGCCTTCTTTCATGTTAAAATTTTAATACAATATTGTTTACAAGACTTATGAACTTTTCATTTAGTCTTATAGTAACCATTTTATTATACTGAGTTTTACATCAATTGTGCTTATTACAATTGTTTTATCAATGATACTACTCCTGTAATTTTAGTATTTTTTAACTCTCGTTAAAAAATGCTAAAAAATCAACTTAAGTTATTATCGATTAAAATTCAATTTGCTTTATACATATATTAATAAAATTTTTATAAGAAAGGGTGATATGCCATCAATTATTTATTAGTATATATGTTTTAATTTTATAAATAGCATCTACTTGCTATTCACACGTGAAAAAATCGTAACCATAGCGTTTTCTATGGTAATAAACAAAGCTTAATTCCTTACTCTAATTAACATTTTATTTATGGCTTATGTTATAATATTAACAGATATTCACAAATGGAAAAATTGCAGATTGCGTAATATATAAACAGTTAAGGATAATATACATGATGCTTTGTATATCATTGAAAATAACATAATCTTTACAGTGTAACTCAACTCAACCGAATTATTGTTGCGATATCTACTTTTTTAATTCGGAATGTATCAACAATAAACGACTAAAAAGCCTAAAAATTTCAGAGGTGATATTGTATGTCTAAATTGGATAACTATAGTAAAATATTAAATAGATCACGTAAAAGATGTATTAAATATGGCATAGAAAAAAGCAAAGTTTTCCCTACAAAGATTTTTAAAGGTGAAGAATTTAATATAATATTAGAAAATAATACTGAGTTGATAAAGGTGGCAATACCTTTTATGGAAATAATTTATGACTTTTTAAGAGGTTCTGGATTTTCTCTATACATCACAGATAAGGATGGAGTAGTTCTTACAATAATAGGTGATGAAGATATTATCGAAGGTCAAGCACAAACAGGTATCGTGGTTGGCTCAGATATGAGTGAAAAGAGTACAGGAACTAATGCTATAGGTACAGCACTCTATGAAAATTGCTCAGTTCAAACATCAGGAGAAGATCATTTCATAACTGCATATTATGTTTGGACTTGCTCTGCTGCCGTTATTCATAATGAAAATGGAGATATAATTGGATGTCTTAACTTAACAGGAAGACGCCAATTAGCGCATCCACATACACTAGGACTTGTAGTTGCTGCGGTTAAATCAATTGAAAATCAACTCAAGATTGAAAAAACTCAAAACGAGCTATTCAAAGCATACAAATATCTGAATAAGGTAATGGATTCAATAAACTCAGGAATTTTTGCAGTAGACACTAGCGGAGTAATAAAAGCTGTAAATAATAATGCATGTAATATGCTGGATGTTAAAGAAGATGAACTTATAAATAAAAATATTGATAAGATTCTAGACAATTGGGAGTACATATTTGAAGAGCTTAGAAGAAAAAATGCTTATGAAAATAAAGAAATTATATTTTTAGGCACCGAGAAAAAGAAACGCTTTGATTTAAGTGTATATCCTATAAAAAATAAAACTGATAATATAATGGGAATGGTAGCGATATTTAAAGATATGCAGAATGTATATAATTTAGTTAACAAGTATACAGGTAGGTCTGCTACTTATACTTTTGATGATATAGTAGGAAAAAGTGACAGTATTTTAAAAGTAAAAGAGCAAGCAAAAAATATATCCAGTAGTCCATCCACAGTCCTCATTCAAGGCGAAAGTGGTACTGGCAAAGAGCTAATTGCTCAGTCAATACATAATAACAGCAATAGAAGAAATAATTGTTTTGTAGCAATAAACTGCGGAGCTATTCCCAAGAATCTAATAGAAAGTGAACTCTTCGGATATGAAGAAGGAGCTTTTACTGGTGCGAAACGAGGTGGACATCCTGGAAAATTTGAACTTGCTAGTGGAGGGACTCTATTTTTAGATGAAATTGGAGAAATGCCTTTAGATATGCAAGTAAATCTTTTAAGAGTGCTGCAAGAGGGTTGCATTACAAGACTTGGAGGAAATAAATATATTAATGTAGACGTAAGAATCATTGCAGCTACAAATAAAGATTTAAAAAAAGAAGTGGAGAAAGGTACCTTCAGGGAAGACTTATATTATCGAATAAGTGTTATTCCCATTTATGTACCGCCATTAAGAGAACGTAATGGTGACATAGAAATACTTATAAAACATTTTTTAAAAGCTAAGGCAATTAAGTTAGGTAAACCCATTCCCAAAATAAGGTATAATTTATATGAAAAGCTTACAAATTATACTTGGCCAGGAAATGTTAGAGAAATGGAAAATTACATGGAGAATATTGTTAACATGGATGGGAACACTTCTTTTAGATTTGGAACAGAAGTTTTGGAAGAAAAACAAATTAGTAGAAGAGCCAGTGTATTAGAATATAATATGTGTTCTTTAGAAGAATGGGAAGAGAAAGCAATATTTAATTGTATTGATAAATGCAATGGAAATATTACTAGAGCTTCTAAAATTTTAGGTATAAACAGGAGCACATTATATTCAAAAATCAATAAATATAAAAAAGACAATACAATTTGTTAAATATAGTACAATGTTTTTAAACAAGAGTGTATAAAAACGCAACAATGTTGCAAAAAACAACACCATTATTACTTAGGATGTTGTTTTTTGCAACATTTTATTTGCATTATTTTAAAAATATAATATGATATTGCGTGAATTCAAGGTTTATTGTGGTATATAAAAGTTTGGCATGTGAATTGCTTATTATAGTAGTGTGAGGAAATCATTAAACATATAACATTATGTTAATAAAAAACAATTTTCTTTAATAAATGTTATTATTGAAAACGTTTATTTAAGTTAACAACTTGTCAATAACAATTAAATTCTAATTACTATAATAGGAGGTTTTAATTATGAAAGGTTTTGCAATGAAAAGCATTAACACATTAGGTTGGATTGAAAAAGAATGTCCAGTAGCTGGTCCTTACGATGCCATCCTACGTCCATTAGCTATTTCCCCTTGTACATCTGATATCCATACAGTTTTTGAAGGTGCTCTTGGTGACAGACATGATATGATTTTAGGACATGAAGCTGTAGGAGAAATTGTAAAGGTTGGTAGCGAAGTTAAAGACTTTAAACCTGGTGATAGAGTAGTAGTTCCAGCAATTACCCCTGATTGGAGATCACTTGAAGTTCAAGCAGGATTCTCTCAACATTCAAATGGTATGCTTGCAGGATGGAAATTCTCAAACTTCAAAGATGGTGTATTTGCTGAATTCTTCCATGTTAATGATGCAGATATGAACCTTGCACTTTTACCAGATGAAATATCTTTAGAAGAAGCAGTTATGATAACTGATATGATGACTACTGGTTTCCACGGAGCAGAAATGGCAGAAATACTATTAGGTTCTAGTGTTGTAGTTATAGGTATTGGGGCTGTTGGGTTAATGGCAATAGCCGGTGCTAAATTACGTGGTGCAGGAAGAATTATCGGTGTTGGAAGCAGACCAACTTGCGTTGAAGCTGCAAAATTCTATGGTGCAACAGATATTGTAAATTATAAAAATGGAGATATAGTTAAGCAAATTATGGACTTAACTGATGGAAAAGGTGTTGACCGTGTAATTATGGCAGGCGGCGATGTT
>DAMAVY010000284.1:0-4358 GCA_032077725.1 Clostridium sp.
AACTACAGTCACTTCCTCTCCTTTTAGAGGAGACTTTGTTGCGTAATTATAATAAACCCCAATTGATACTACTATTAGCGTTATAATTACTGCAACTGTGCCTACAACCTTTTTCATACTACACCCCCATGAAAATTAAAACTATCTATTTCTTTAATGAAGCTCTTTTTCTTAGGTTTGGATCTAGAATTTTCTTTCTAAGTCTAATAGTCTTTGGTGTAACTTCTACAAGTTCATCAGAACCTATAAACTCTATACATTGTTCAAGTGACATTGGTGATATTGGTATTAATTTTAATGAATCATCTGATCCAGAAGATCTAGTGTTAGAAAGATGTTTCTTCTTACATACATTAACTTCAATATCATCTGCTCTAGAACATTCTCCACATACCATTCCAGCATAAACTGGAATTCCAGCTCCTATGAATAATTTTCCTCTTTCTTGAGCAGTAAATAATCCATATCCAAGTGACTCACCAGTTTCAAATACAACTAGAGAACCCCTACTTCTTTCAACTATATCACCTTTATACTTCTCATAACCCTCTAATACATGGTTCATTATTCCATTTCCTCTAGTATCAGTCATGAATTCACTTCTTAATCCAATTATTCCTCTTGAAGGAATTCTAAACTCAAGTCTTGTATATCCATTAACTGCACTAGTCATGTTTGTCATCTCTGCTTTTCTAGGTCCTAATTTTTCCATAACAACACCCATGTATTCTTCTGGTACATCCATTGTTAAGTTTTCAATTGGCTCTAAAAGTTCTCCATTTTCATGTCTGTATATAACAGTTGGCTTAGAAACTTGGAATTCATATCCTTCTCTTCTCATAGTTTCAATAAGAATTGAAAGATGAAGTTCTCCTCTTCCACTAACCTTATATGAATCTGCAGAGTCAGTTTCTTCAACTTTTAAACTTACGTTGGTTTCAAGTTCTTTCATAAGTCTATCTCTTAAATGTCTTGATGTAACGAATTCTCCATCTTGACCTGCAAAAGGTGAGTTGTTAACTATAAAGTTCATAGCTAGAGTTGGCTCATCGATATCCACAAATGGTAGTGATTCAGGACTTGAAACATCAGCTATTGTCTCTCCTATGTTTATACCAGGAATTCCTGATATAGCCACAATATCACCAAGTTTTGCTTCTTCTACATCAACTCTTGTTAATCCATTATAAACATAAAGATTGGAAATTTTTACGTTTTTAATACTTCCATCTCTAGCCATCTGAGCTACGGTTTGGTTCTTTTTCATAACTCCTCTTTCAATTTTACCTATTCCAATTTTACCTACAAAATTATTATAGTCTATTGATGTTACAAGCATTTGTAATGGCTCGTCTATGTACCCTTTTGGTGGATTAACAGTATCAATTATTGCTTCAAATAATGGAACCATATCTACTGCTTCATCTTCAATTTCAGCCTTAGCTACCCCTTCTCTTGCAGAAGCGAAGATAACTTTAAAGTCTAATTGTTCATCTGTAGCACCTAATTCTACAAATAAGTCAAAAATTTCATCTATAACAGCTTCTGGTCTTGCATCTTTTCTATCAATCTTATTAATAACAACCATTGGATCTAAACCAAGCTCTAATGCTTTCTTTAGTACGAACTTAGTTTGTGGCATAGCTCCTTCATAAGCATCAACTACAAGTAGAACGCTATCAACCATTTTAAGTACACGTTCAACTTCTCCACCAAAGTCAGCATGTCCTGGCGTATCTATAATGTTTATTTTTACTCCTTTGTACATAACTGAAGTGTTTTTAGAAAGTATTGTTATACCTCTTTCTCTCTCTAAATCATTTGAGTCCATAACTCTCTCTTGCATAACTTCATTTTCTCTAAAAATATGGCTTTGCTTTAATAGCGCATCTACTAGTGTAGTCTTACCATGGTCAACGTGGGCTATAATTGCAATATTCCTAATGTCTTCTCTTGTATATAAATTCATGTTATTCCTCCAAAATATTTATTTTATATAATAATTCACAAAATAAAATTGGATACTTGAGTATCCAATTTAAATCAACTATTACAATTCTAATATTATGTTGATAAAAAGTCAATGCTATTACAACATTATTAAATACCAACATAGAATAGATTTACCATTAATCTTATTTGTTGAATACAAAAACTTTTCATCTCTAGATGTTATATTAATCTAATAGACCTATCTTTGGCTATAAATTATATTATATACATCCATAATACTTATTAACTGAAATTAAATGAAAATTTAATTTAAGATAAAGTTTAGCTTACTAAACTTCCATAATTATTGGTAGTATCATTGGTCGTCTCTTAGTTTTTTCATATAAATACCCTCTAAGAGATTCTCTAATACTTGATTTAATGTTAGGCCACTCTGTAATATGCTTTTCCTCACATTGAGTAAGTGCATCTTTTACAACATCTCTAGCTCTATCCATTAAATCTTCTGATTCTCTAACATAAACAAAGCCTCTTGATATTATATCTGGACCTGCAACAACTGTACCAGTTTCTTTATCCATTGTAACTACTACAGTTAAAATACCATCTTGGGATAGATGCTTTCTATCTCTAAGAACAATATTCCCAACATCTCCAACACCAAGTCCATCTACAAATATTTGTCCTGAAACTACTGTGCCAGTTTTCTTCATGGATGTTCTGCTAAATTCTATAACGTCACCATTTTCTCCTAAATAAACATTTTTTTCAGGTAACCCTAACCTTACAGCTAATTCCCCGTGTTGTTTTAAATGTCTATATTCCCCATGTACTGGGATAAAGAATCTTGGTTTTACTAAAGTTTGCATAAGCTTTAACTCTTCCTGACAAGCATGACCTGATACATGGACTTCAGCTAAAGATTCATATACTACTTCTGCGCCTTTTTTAAATAATTGGTTTATTACTTTGGAAACCAACTTTTCATTTCCAGGTATTGGACTTGCTGATATTATAATCAGATCTCCCTTTTGTATATTCACCTTTTTGTGCTCTGAGGCCGCCATTCTTGAAAGGGCTGCCATTGGCTCTCCTTGACTACCAGTAGTTACCATAACTATCTGATCATCCGGATATTTTCCTATAGAATCTATGCTAATAAGAGCATCTTCTTCAATAGTGATATATCCAAGTTCGATTGCAACAGCAATAATATTTTCCATACTTCTACCTGAAAGTGCTACTTTCCTACCAAACTTACTTGCAGTAGTAATTATTTGTTGAACCCTATGAATATTAGATGCAAATGTAGCAACAATTATTCTTCCTTTGGCTCCACGAAAAATCTTATCGAAACTCTCTCCAACTTTGCTCTCAGACATTGTATATCCAGATCTTTCAACATTAGTGCTATCTGCAAGAAGCACTGTTACACCTTTTTTACCAAGTTCAGCAAACCTAGCTAAGTCTGCCACCTTACCATCTATAGGTGTATAATCAATTTTGAAATCTCCAGTATGAAGTACCACCCCTAGTGGTGTGTGTATAGCTATTGCTACTGAATCAGCAATACTATGGTTAGTTTTGATAAATTCTACAGATACGCTATTAAGTTTTATAATATCTTTAGCCTTTACTTCTATTAACTCAACTTCTCCTAACAATGCATGTTCTTTTAATTTAGTTTTCACAATTCCTAGTGTAAGTTTTGTTCCATAGATGGGTACATTAATTTGTTTAAGCACATATGGTAAGGCTCCAATATGATCTTCATGAGCATGTGTTAAAAAAATTCCTGTAACTCTATCAACATTTTTTACTAGATAGGTTATATCTGGTATAACTACATCAATTCCCAACATCTCATCATCTGGGAATTTCAGTCCACAGTCAATTACTACTATATCATTTTTATATTCTATGGCTGTTAGATTTTTTCCTATCTCATTTAATCCACCTAATGGAATTATTTTGATTTTCTCTTTTTCTTTTTTCAAAATTCTACCCTCCTTTTTTCTTGTGTTTTTTATTTATATTCGCACTAAATGCTAATATAAATAAAATTTTAGACACCGCAATTAACGCCATATATAATTACTTTAATATTGCAAATTAATACTATTATGTATGCAAATTAAAACTATTATAAGATAGCACTAATATATATAACATCCTTACTATTTCTAATCTTTAAATTATTATAATAAAGAACAATTATCACAAATTCCATAAAATTTCAGGCTGTGATTCACAACCTTAAAATTGTATTTTTTCTCAACTATCTGTTCCAGTTCCTCTAAGAGATCCCCTTCAACTTCAATTATTTTACCACATTTTTGACAGATTAAATGGTGATGTTGATGATTTTCATCCTTATCGCAAAGTTCGTATCTACTACATCCATC
>DAMAVY010000284.1:4368-4733 GCA_032077725.1 Clostridium sp.
CCCATTTCTTCAAGTAATTGCACTGTTCTGTATACAGTTGCAAGTCCAATTTCTGGGCACCCAACCTTTACTAAATCATATATTTCTTCTGTGGTTAAATGACTACCTGCATTTTTTATAATCTCATCAAGTACAGATCTTCTTTGAGGTGTCAATTTATAGCCCTTTTCTTTTAAAATAAGTTTTAAATTTTCATTTTTTTCATTAGACATAAATTAACACACCCCCCCTGTAGGTAATAATATTATTCAATAACTCCTTCATCATATAAAGTTTCAAAAGCTTCACTTACCATATTAAACTCTTCGTCATCTTCTACTGTAGCAAAAAATTCTTCGTCATTTTCACCTTTAATAACTTTTAAT
>DAMAVY010000285.1:0-4718 GCA_032077725.1 Clostridium sp.
TTCACCTTCCTAACAAAAATCATAAAATATTTATGATTTTTTACAATAAACTTATTATTATTATTAACTAAAATAATAATTTTACATATGGTTTTATATATGATTTTACATATATAAAGAAATTTTTTCTCACTTATGTTATTTGAGTAGAAACCCCAAGCTTATGAATCAGATCAAAGCTTTTTCTCACTCTGCTGGCAGGGATGTTTTTTTATAACATAGCTGGCATAACCTGCTATGCCATAAAAAAGCACCCTTACGGGTGCTTTTTAACTATTCAGCTATTGCAATTTCTACATCAACTGGATAAACACTTGCTTTTTTCTTGTCTTTACCCATTCTCTCAAATCTTACAATTCCATCAACCTTAGCAAAAAGAGTGTCGTCTCCACCAATACCTACATTAGTACCTGGGTGAATTTTTGTTCCTCTTTGTCTTACTAGGATGTTTCCTGCAAGAACAAATTGTCCATCTGCACGTTTTGCACCTAATCTCTTAGATTCACTATCTCTACCGTTTCTAGAGCTACCTACTCCTTTTTTATGAGCACATAACTGAAGGTTTATTAGTAACATATCACTGCACCTCCTCTTCAATAACCTTAATATATTTTCCGTAACTAATTTCTAAATTTTTAAGTCCTAATAACATCGTTTCAAGTAAGACTTGTGTACTTTGTATTTCCACAGGTGATAGTTTAGATACATCTAAAGCTATATTTCCTTCTTCAGCGACATATGTAGGTTTCAATTTTAGCACTTCTACCACTCCTAAGATTGTTATCTGTGCTAAATTACTTACAGAACCACAAACAACATCATCATAAACTGTGGTGTTTTCCTTTAAATCAAAATACTCTGCATGACCATCCACGTGGAATGATAAAAGCATGCCATGATTTCTTTTAAATTCTACACTAATCATAATTAAGCTTCAATCTTCTCGATTACAACTTTAGTAAATGGTTGTCTATGACCTTGTTTCTTTCTGTAATCTTTCTTAGGCTTAAATTTGAAAACTATAACTTTTTTAGCTTTTCCTTGTGCTAATACTTTAGCAACAACTTTAGCTCCTTCAACTACAGGTTTTCCAATTACTAAACCATCTTCTTTTCCAACTGCAAGAATTTTATCAAATTCTACAGTAGAATCAACATCAGCTTCAAGTTTTTCAACGAATAAAACGTCTCCCTCTTGAACTCTGTACTGTTTTCCTCCAGTAAGTAAAACTGCGTACATAAAAATACACCTCCTCAATCCAGTCTCGCCATCTCAGGTATAACTCAATAATGAATTATTTTAAAACCTTATGTGTGCGGTCTACAAATGACATTTTACCACATGCTTCAACGATTGTAAAGAGAAATTAACCAAATCTCTGATTTGATTAATTGAGAATTGAAAATTGAAAATTGAAAGTTGAGAATTATAGACTTTTTCCTCTCGAAATTAACTTTAATAAGTTTACACTACCTTAAAATCGTAATTTCCTTTAAAAGTATAATTTCTCAATTCTTATCCACAGCTGAAAACACTTGTAAACTCTTTATATTTTCAATTTGACTGTGGAATATAATTGATTCTACTTTGAACTTTTCTAGATTTTCTTGAAAATCTATGAAAATATCACAGTCTAAAGCATCTAGTTTTGTTGCAAAATCAATTACGTCATTTTTTATTTCTCTTTCATAAGCTGCATCCATCTCAAGATAAATGTTTTTTACACCTTGCTCTAGTTTTATTTTTTTAATTTTTCCTTTTATTATATTTAATAAATATTCTAAAGCTACTTTTTCTCCTAGTCCTCTACAATGATCACAGGATTTAAATAAATAGTCACAAATAGATTTTCCATATTTTTTTCTGGTTATTTGAACTAAGTTTAACTCTGTGAAAGGATATACTCTTGGATTATTTTTATCATCACTAAACTCTTCATTCAAAATACTTATAATTTCCTTCTTTTCTCCAATGGATTTCATATTCACAAAGTCTACTAATATTATTCCACCAAGATTTCTAAGTTTTATTTGTCTCACAATCTCTTTAGCAGCTTCACTATTAGTTATTAATATAGTATTGTCTTTTGGTGTGGATTTTATGTTTTTTGCTGTATTTACATCCACTACATTCATAGCTTCTGTACGGTCAATGACAATATTTCCACCACTAGGAAGAACAATTTTATTATGTCTTAGAGCTAATATTTCTTTCTCAATTCCATAATTATCAAATATTGATAAACTTCCCTTATAAAGTTCCAGATTAATACTCCTAAGTCCCTTGGATTCTATTAGCTGTTTATAGTAAATATAATCACTATTACTATCTACTATTATCGTAGCTCCACCATCAGTATAATTTCTCATTACTCTACTTAGGATTCCATTATCCTCATAAAGTGGCCCTACTTTTGATGAATAAGTAAATTTGCTTAGGATATCTTCATATTTATGTATTAATTCATTTATTTCATCCACAAGTGTACTTATATCAATGTGTTCAGCTTTGGTTCTTATTACAATTCCAATATCTTCAGGCTTAGATATGTTATTTTTCATTAATTCTTTAAATTCAGCATCCTGAATCTTCTTTGATATTTCTAAATTGTTATGTTCCTTTGTTAAAACTGCATAACTTCCCGGTATTGATATATTTCTAGTGACTTTAGGCCCTTTTTTTCCCATTTCTTCTTTAATGATTTCTACCAAGACTTCATCACCCTTTTTAAGAGTATTATCTTGAAGTCTTCCATCTAAAGACATGTAACAGTTTTTTTCGTACCCAATGTCAACGAAGGCACCATGAGTTGCAGTTATAATATTTTTAACTACACCTTTATAAATATCTCCAACCTTAGGACTATTAGTTTCCTGTTCAACAAAACACTCCTTCAAAGTATCCTCATGTTTTATTGCAATTTTCAGGAGAGTATCTTGTCTTTCAATAAATATTTTTTTCACTAAATCAACTCCTAGTTATGCTGAAAAAACTCATTTAATGAAATTAGTTTTTTCCCTTCAAGTCCATATATTTCGACTCTTTTAATATCAACAAAAGCATCTTTTTTTATGCCATTTAGGTGACTTACAATAAAATCACACAGTAAACTAGCTGATAAATTTTCCCTACTTCCTGAGGATAACACCGTCTCTACAGTTAACATATTTTCATTAATGGAATGCTTTATTTCTTTTACTAGAGGTTTAATGTCCACTTCTTTTTCCCCAGATTTAGTCTTTTTTAATATTTCCCATTGTGGAAGCTTAATTAAAGAATCAAAATTTACAGCATCCATTTCATCTAACTTAATATTTATTATATATTTTGCCCCATCAATGGCAGCCATAGCTTGAACATTCTTAGTTCCTTCTTTTTTCTCTACCTTTGTAACTGATAAAAATTTAATTCCTATAACGGTATTTTCATTTAAAACCTTTAAGATTTCATTTTCAGAGACTTCTTCAAGGAGTACAGCATCAAGGTATTCTCCGCTAGAATATACCCCCACTGATAGCGGTTGTGCTATGGATACGGTCATATGAGGATTAAACCCTTTAGAATATTCTATAGGTAATTTTGCCCTTCTAATAATCCTCTGTATGGTTCTCATTAAATCCAGATGAGATATGAATTTAATTTCGCTCTCTTTAGTGAATTTGATTAAATAACGCACCCTCAAAACACTTCCCTTCTTTAAAACTTGTATTAATACCACAACCTGAACAGTTAAGTCTACAGTCTGGTGTTAGAGTTAGCTCTTTAGCTTTATCATTTTCGCTAATTAAATAATTTTTGCTTACACCTATATCAATGAAGTCCCATGGAAGGAACTCGTCATAACTTCTTTCTCTATACGCATAGAAATCTCCATCTATAGAGCACTCTTCAAAAGCTTCCATCCAAAGATCAAAATTAAAATATTCTCCCCAACCATCAAATTTCGCACCCTTCTCAAAGGCTTTTATAAGTACATCACAAAGTCTTCTGTCTCCTCTAGCAAAGATAGCTTCTAAATAGCTTAGTGGAGAGTCATGCCAATTATAGTTAATCGCTTTACTTTTAATAGAATCACGAAGAGTTGATATTTTTCCTTTTACTTCAGACATTTTATTCATAGGTGCCCATTGGAATGGAGTAAATGGTTTTGGCACAAATATTGAGGTACTTACTGTAACTCTTAGTCCTCTTTTTCTTGTTTCCTTTGGTACATTAAAATACTCACCTACAACCTTTTGAGCTACATCTGCAATTCCTACTACATCTTCAGCAGTTTCATAAGGAAGTCCTATCATAAAGTATAATTTAATAGTAGACCACCCTGCTTCAAAAGCACCTCTAGTGGATCTTAATAAATCTTCTTCTGTTACTCCTTTGTTTATTACATCTCTCATTCTTTGAGTACCCGCTTCTGGTGCAAATGTTAATCCTGTTTTTCTTACCCTTTGAATTTCTTTTATTAAATCTACTGAGAAGGAATCAATTCTAATAGATGGTATGGATACTCCTATTTTTTTCTCTCCATACTTCTCTATTAAAGAGTGTATAAGATTTTGTATATCAGAGTAATCACATATACTTAAAGAACTTAATGATACCTCTTCATATCCAGTATTTTTTACAAGGACATCTATTTCAGACATTAGCTTACTTGTACTCTTTTCTCTAACTGGCCTATATATCATACCTGCTTGACAAAATCTACAACCCCTTGTACA
>DAMAVY010000286.1:0-4693 GCA_032077725.1 Clostridium sp.
AAAAAAAAAAAAATCAGGGTTTATTTCTAAACCCTGATTCATTTGAAATTAGTGTATTTATGGTGACTTTAAAATCATTTTCGGAGTAAACCTAAAATACTATCGTTAAAATCATTTCCCATGAGATATCACCTCTTTCATTCATTATTGTGGCTGATATCTAAAAATATATACATGAATATTAAATTTTTTGTCAAAATACAAATGACCAATGACATGTTTCCCCCGGGGTACTATTGAGAGGCTTGCCTGGAGCTTTCTAATCAACAATCAATTCCATCTCGTGATAACACTCCTTGACTATAATAATGCTTTACTTCCTTCATTTCAGTAACTAAGTCAGCCATAGCAATAAGTGAATCGGGAGCATATCTACCCGTTAAAACAACTTCAACCCTATTATCACGGTTTTTTAAAGCATCTATAACTACTTCTACGTGAAAAAGTTCGTAATATATAGCGATATTAATTTCATCTAAAATTACAAGATCATATTTACCTTCTTTTAAAATTTCAGAACATTTTTCCAGTGCCAATCCAGCAGCATTTTTATCTTCTTGTGTTGGCAATCTGTTAATAAAACATCCTTTTCCAAATTGTTCTACAGTGATTAAAGGCAAATAATTCTCAATTTTTGTTTCATTATACTTCATATCTTTTACAAACTGACCAATGAATACCCTTTTACCACTATATGCAGCTCTCACTGCTAAGCCAAATGCTGCTGTAGTTTTTCCCTTACCATTTCCTGTATATATGTGCACATAACCTTTGTTCATAGAAGTTCTCCTTACTTATCAATAATATATTTAAAACCATAAATTTCATGAACTTTGTTTAGGATTACTTTTCATAACAAAATCCTTTATATTCTTCATATATTATCTCATCATATTCATTAATTATCAATTTCTATTGTAGTCACTTATACCAAAATCCCTGAAACCCCATGAACTTTTTAACTTTTTAGTGTTTTATCCAGGTTGGTTTAGGTTTATAATTTATAATTGATAAAGACTGGAGGTTTGCTAGTGACAAAGTGACTATATTTAAATGAGAAAGTGGGTAAAAATATGTATTGTTACGATGACATAATAAATCATATAAAAAAAACTAAAGACAATTTGCTAAATAAAGCATATACCTCGGGAAAAAATCTAGAAAAGGATTTCTACGAAATTAATGAACTTACTGGTGTAAAAACTAATGATATTCAATATAAAAATTTAAAGGATATATTTAAGGTTCATCAATTTTTTATTGATGAAGTATGCAAAATTCATGATAGTGAAAATGATTGCTTCAATGAAGAGCTTTTTAAGAAACATATAAATGTAAAGAATTTAAATGATGAAATTAAGGATGCAAAAAGAGCATATAACATATATTTTTTTAATAATAGTGGATATGATTATTTTTTAATTGGAGATCTACATTCAGATACTATAAGCTTAAAAAGAATACTTCTAATCTGTGATTTCTTTAATAAAATAGTAGAAAACAAAAAAATACGATTAGTTTTTTTAGGTGATTACGTAGATAGAGGAAAAGCACATTTGAAAATTTTAGAGTACATTTTAGCCTTAAAGTTCCTTTTTCCCCAAAGTATATATCTATTAAAAGGCAATCATGATGATGGTATTATGCTAGAAGATGGAGTTAAATTATGTGTTAGAAAGCCCGAAGATGAAAGTGAAGAGGATTATTTCCTTTTATATTTAAGAAATCTTGCAAAGAATGCTGGTTTAGAAGAAAATGAAATCATAAATTCATATTTAAAATTTTTTCATAGTCTATGTAATATCGCCTTTATCAATAATGAAAATATAACATTGCTAGCTGTCCATGGTGGTATTCCAAGACCTAGGAAAGACAGTTTAAAATACTATGGTTACATAAGTACCCTATCTGATCTTACAAATAATGATATAAAGGACCATATTAATAAAACTATCACAAACAATATGATTTGGAGTGACCCATGTGATGATGAAAGTGATCTTAAAGAAAATAACGGTAGATTTAGATTTAACATTGATCACTTTAATGAATTTCAAGCTGTTATAAACTTTGATTTATTAATTCGAGGACATGAAGCAGAAATAGAAGGATTTAAGAAATTCTTTGATGATAGATTGTTTACTCTGTTTTCAAGCGGTGCCGTAGTAGAAAACAATACCAATATAAATAACGAAACTGCATATGAGACAATAACTCCTAAATTTATTCACTTTAAAAAAGATGGGAAAGTATCTCTGGTGAGTTTAGTATAATTTACTGTAAAAATGCTATGCTTTTTCAGCATAGCATTTTGAGTAACCTTATAAAATTATTGGCTTAAACTTAATATATTACTATGTGAGAACCACTCATTAATAATTTACCATCTACTTCAATCTTCACTGGAGTGAAGATAAAATCCATATGAAGCTGAGAGGAATTTTTACCTCCAAACATGTCATTCATACCTATTGCTATATGTGCAGTTCCCTTGCATTTTTCATCAATAGCGGGGCACCCAATCAATTCTTGTATATTTTCATTTAAACCTATTCCAAATTCAGCAAGAATATCATTGTCTCCTGGAAATTCTTTAATGTACTCCATTACTTTCTTTGTTGAGCAATTTACTAATTTACCAGCTTTAAATTCAAGGAGAACAGATGTGAATTTTTCACCTTCTAATATAACCTGTGGAATTAATATTTCACCTTCAGCACTCTCTTCAATTGGAGCTATATATACCTCTCCACAAGGAATGTCACCAGTGCCATCATCTTTATGCCATTGTCTGTCTTCTAAGTTAAATGAAAGAACCCTGTTACCTGCAGTATAAATAGTCACCTTATTCTTATCACAAAGCTTATCTACAAGTTCTGTGCAATCCTCTTTAAGCTTTTTAAAATCTATGCTTAAAGCATTATACATTGATGTTTTATAGATTTTATAATCAATGCCTTCTTCCATAGCATTTTCCTCTGTTGGTACTCTAACTTGAATGAATAATTCCTTCCCTTCGGTAAGTGAACCAAATAATTTTCTCATATATTTACCGTAAAAAGAGAATTTATCCTTTGGAAAATCCCTATGTGGTGCAGGTGAATACATAAATATATCAATAACTGCATCTGCTAATTTGAATATTTCAAAATATTTATCTGGAAACTCTAAGTATTCTGGTGCTACTTCTGTATAATATTCTCTAATTAATTCTCTAGATTGCTGCCATCTAATTGGCACTGCTCCAGCCTTTGCAATCTCTAAAGTAAACTTATCTAGTATAGCTAAATCACTATTTTCGCCCCAAAAATTCAGCAATACTAAACTTCCTTTTTTAATCTCAAATCCACCAACGATATTTGGTATTACATCTGTAAAATTCATTTTATATCCCCCTAATATTTAAATACTAATCTCTTATATATCCTTCTAAGTTAAATTTTACATTTCATCTTCAACTAAAATATAATGATTATTTTCTCTTGAAAAAATCTTAAAAGCTATCATCTCTCTCCTAATTGTACAAAAATCATCGTGAAAATCAGCAATAATTATATTAACCTCTCTTTCAGAATATACCTTACCATGTTGAAACTTTTTTGCAATCTCATCCAGTACAATTTTCCTCTTCTTTTGTTGAACAGGAATAGATTTCAGCTTACCATATAGGAAAAAATCATTAATTACACCCATTCTATACTGCTCTTCTCTTTCTATTTGAATACTTTTTTCGGGTTTACTTTCCTTAATTATTTCATTTAAGGTTGATGATAATATTTCACCATTTAAGTGGTAAACTACATAATATTGTTCCTTTACAGAATACACTAAATTTATTTCCTCCAGCTTCTTCAAATGAAATGATATGGTGGAAGAAGCTAATCCTAATCTTTCTGCTAACAATTCAACGTACATAGGACTTTCCATTAGATTATTAATAATCATTAATCTTGATTTATCTGCAAGCCCTTTAAATATCTTTATACAATCCTTTTCCATCTTAATCTTAATCCCCTTTATACATTTAACGTTTCATAGTATTCAATAAATAAGTTTTTGATCTTATCTGCTGTTTCCAGCTTAAGTTGCTCTTTATAATATTCCTCCATCATGTTATACTCCTTATCCTTTTTTAATTTTTCTTTCCATGGTGCAGGTATTTTATCAAAGAATGCAAGGTAAGATGTGTATAGCTTTTTAAGTTCTACCTCTGCCGGTTCAACCTTTTTACAAGAATTGTTATAGCTGATATTAAACATTTTATAAAATATATCTCCAACATTTACTTTTATGTTTTCTAAAACAGCTTCATCATTTGCTCCTTCATTTCTTAATTCAATGGAATTATCCTTCCATTCGTTGATTAAAGTTGTTACCTGTTTTAAATATTCCTCTTTTAATTGTTCACATATTGTCATATCAAATTCCTCCTCAAAATAAATAATCAGAACTTATTTTTATAACCATCTAAATAAATAATAACAACTAAATTGAATATTGTCAATATATTTCCATATATCCTTATATTAAACATATTTACTATCTTTAAAATTTATAAAACCATATAATCATAAAGATCTTCCCTCACAGAATTACCAATTGTAACTCCTATTATTATTCAAAACTTTATCATTTTCAAAAAAAATCAGGACCACCCGTAAAACGGGTGGTTTGATCTAGCCCTATAAGGGCA
>DAMAVY010000287.1:0-4677 GCA_032077725.1 Clostridium sp.
CGTCAGGATATATAGTTCCTTGAGCTAAGAAATCCATTTTGCCAAGTTTATTTGATTCTTCTTCAAAAACTCTTATGAATTCTTCTCCAATGATTTTTCTTTTTCTCTCTGGATCAGAAACTCCATTAAGTTTTCCAAGGAATCTCTCCTTAGCATTTACTCTTATAAGATTCATGTCAAAACCTGCTTTGAATATCTTTTCAACTTGGTCTCCCTCATCTTTTCTAAGTAGACCATGATCAACAAATACGCAAGTTAGGTTTTTACCTATTGCTTTATGAACAAGTACAGCAGCTACTGATGAATCAACTCCACCTGATAGTGCACAAAGTACTTTTTTATCTCCAACTACTCTTTTAATTTCTGCAATCTTTTCCTGAGCAAAAGAAGCCATTGACCAGTCACCCTTAACTTCACATACATTGTATAGGAAGTTTTTAAGCATTGCTGTTCCAAATAGAGTGTGTTGAACCTCTGGGTGGAATTGAACTCCATAAAGTTTTCTTCCCTCATTTGATATTGCGGCTACAGGACATGAGTCTGTAGATCCAATAATTTCAAATCCTTCTGGTGCATTTTCTATATAGTCAGTGTGACTCATCCAACATTGGTTTTCTGTTATTCCAGCAAATAATTTACTGTGAATATTTAAGTTAACTTCTGTCTTACCATATTCTCTATTTGGAGCAGTTTTAACAACGCCTCCAAGTACATGGGACATAAGTTGTACGCCGTAGCATATACCAAGGATAGGAATATTTAGTTCAAATAATTCCTTATCTACTCTTGGAGCACCTTCGCCGTATACACTGTTTGGTCCGCCAGTGAATATTATTCCCTTTGGATTTAGTTCTTTTATTTTTTCTACAGAAGTGGTATATGGAATTATCTCACAATACACTCCATGTTCTCTTACTCTTCTTGCTATTAACTGGTTATATTGACCACCAAAGTCAACAACTAATACTAATTCTCTTTTCATAATTTAGCTCTCCTTAATGACACTCCAAATTTCTAATTTGGTTAATGAACCGTCTTCTCCTCTGAGTAAAATCAGAGGTCGTTCTATATTTATATTCAAACTCTTTAATTAAGTTAAATTATTAATTCACGCTATAATTTGGAGCTTCCTTTGTGATTACTATATCATGAGGATGACTTTCTCTAAATCCAGCTGAAGTTTGAACTACAAAAGTTGCAGTTTCATATAAATCCTTAAGAGTAGCTGATCCTAAGTATCCCATTCCAGAACGAATACCACCAATTAATTGGTATATTGTATCTACTACAGATCCTTTGAATGGAACTCTTCCTTCAACACCTTCTGGTACTAATTTCTTATTACCTTCTTGGAAATATCTATCTTTACTTCCGTTTGCCATAGCTCCTAAAGAACCCATGCCTCTATATACTTTATAACTTCTACCTTGGTACATTTCAATTTCGCCAGGTGCTTCTTCGCAGCCTGCAAACATTGAACCAAGCATACAAACCTTAGCTCCAGCAGCTAATGCCTTAACGATATCACCAGAGTATTTTATTCCTCCGTCTGCTATAACTGGAACACCATATTTTTCTGCTTCTTCTACACAATCCATAACAGCAGTAAGTTGTGGAACTCCAACTCCTGAAACTACTCTTGTAGTACAGATAGATCCAGGTCCAATACCAACTTTAACACAATCTGCTCCAGCTTCTATTAATTCTCTTGTAGCTTCTGCTGTTGCAATATTACCTGCTATAATTTGAAGTTCTGGATATTTTGCTTTAACTTCTTTAACAGCTTCCATAACTCCTTTAGAATGTCCATGAGCAGTATCTATAGTTATAACATCAACATGAGCCTTAACTAGTGCATCAACTCTTAGCATCATGTCTTTTGTAACCCCAACTGCTGCTCCACAAAGTAATCTTCCTGAAGAATCCTTTGCTGCATTAGGGAATTTAATTGTCTTTTCTATATCTTTTATTGTAATTAATCCTTTAAGATTAAATTTATCATCTACTAAAGGTAATTTTTCAATTTTATGCTTTCCAAGTATTTGTTTTGCTTCTTCTATACTTGTTCCTTCTTTTGCAGTAACTAAGTTTTCACTTGTCATAACTTCACTTACTTTTTTAGTAAAATCAGTTTCAAATACTATGTCTCTATTAGTAATTATTCCAACTAATTTACCATTTTCAGTTACTGGCACTCCAGATATTCTATATCTAGACATTATTTCTAGTGCATCTTGTATTGCTTGATCTTTTCCTATAGAGAAAGGATTTAAAATTACTCCGTTTTCTTGTCTTTTAACTGTGTCAACTTCACTAGCTTGTGCTTCTATTGACATGTTTTTATGTATGATTCCTATACCGCCTTCACGAGCCATAGCTATAGCCATTTTACTTTCAGTAACTGTATCCATACTTGCACTCATAAGTGGTAAATTAAGCTTTAATGTTTTAGTTAAATTTGTTTTAAATGAAACTTCCTTTGGTAAAACTTCTGATTTATTTGGAACTAATAAAACATCATCAAAAGTGTACGCTTGTTTTATAATCTTTGCCATAAATAAAATCCTCTCCTTCTATTATAATAAAAAATTGTAAATACCAAGTATAGTTAGGTTATTCAATATATGAACTTTATCCATTACATTTACATAATACTATAAATGTAATTTCATATATAATAATACTTACCTATTATATTACCCGTATTATATATTAATAAGCAAAATATTATTTAAAAAATAAACATGCTTATTTTACTTCTCCACTCTCTCATATAAACTATCAAAAAAATAGATTATATATAGGAATATAAGTAAAATAAAGCATGTCCATTCATTTCTAAAACATGTTTGCTTTACTCATAGTCAGAAATTACTGGTTTCTGGTAGATACTCCTTGCCATATTCAAGGTATATATGAGTTATTATATTTTTTGCTCTCTTAGTTATTAAACCTATTTTATTTAAAATAAGTGTCTTTGTCAAGGACATTCTAGAAATTGTTTAGTTAGTTTCATAAAGAATTATTGCTATTTCTTCATATTTTAAATACGCTTAAAACAAATCTGGTAGAGCTTCCTCTCCAACCTTAAATTTAGCTGGTGCTTCTATTCCATCAACAGAAATTATATTTTCATAGGAACCTTCATCCTTAGGTAAGGTGATTGTGTAAAGTACAACAATATTATCACCCTCTTCTACACTTCCATCTAATGTATAGGAATATAACGATTGTGAAGTATTTAAAGCCATGTCTCCTAACAATTGAAGATTACCCTGTGCATCTACTTTATATACCTTAGGAGCACCCTGAAGCGCTATATTCGTGGGTACTTTTAGTCCAAGGTTTGCCTTACTACTGTAAGTTTCAAAGGTAGCCCCAAAAGTCACTGTAGCTTCTTTTGCTAAAGTTCTTTCAGTTGTATCTATATTATACTTTTGAGTACTGCTATCATACCCATCATAAATTCCATGGTGGATATCTGCCTGTCCCTTTACAGTAATAATAGGAGTCTCTATATTTCCTTTAGCAATTTTACCTATAAGATTTGTATAAGTAATAGTATTATTATCCTTAAACTTAAGTTCTCCATAGGTGGTTGGCTTAATTACAAAGGATACTTGTGATTCACTGGCTTTATATTTTTTACTATTAACATCATAGGTATACCTGATTTCTGGTATTTCTAATGAATAATTATAGGAACTACCGCTTCCCTCTGATTTTACTCCTGAAACTACCTGGAATTCATCACCTATATTAAAGTTTAACTTAACATCATCAAATACATATGACTTATATCGTTTTGCTGATAATCGCATTGCCATTTCTTTAACTCTATTATTTACATCGCCACCATTATCCCTAGTAGTAGCAAAATAATCATCCGCACTTCCTCCAAGGGCATTATGGATCCACCTTAAACTTTTAGTATTTTTAATATTATCACTTTCTGTTGCTCCTAATTTTAAGCTTATGACATTATAACCTTTATTTTTCATAGCATTAATTTTATTTATATCATAAGTAACATCTCCTGCAGCCAAAATGATAATATATTTAGTTGCTGCTTTGTTCTTATTTGTTAAAATATCATCTGCATATTCAAGAGCATTACCAACATTTCTCTCTGAAGATGCTGAAGAAGGTAAATCTTTTAAATCATTCTTTATATTCTTGGCATCTGTAAGTTCTAATTCTTCTACTGCTACATCACTATAAGTTACTAATCCAAATTTTGCAGTTGAGTCCTTCTTATTATAATCATTTAATAATCCACTCCATAGATGATTTTTTACATCCTTAAGATAATTTGCTCCTCCACCCTTTGAAGTATCTACTAAAAATACAATCTCCTTCTCATTGGAATCCGACTCATTTTCACTGTCTTGAAATACAAAGTTTTCAGGTTTAATGTCATAGGTAACTGTTACATTTTCATTAATTAAAGCTGTACTAGGAGTAGCTTCATTTAAAGTAGCTTTAATATTTGGAAGTTCATTACTACCTATCTCAATTCCCATAGGTTTAACAGTTGCACTTATGCTTCCATTTTCCCATGGAAATGTCACCTTTGACATTCCAAAGAGTTCATATTTCCCTGGATCAGATGCATTAATGACAAATTGAAACGGCACTGGTTCTGCGCTGTAGGTTACTCTACCATCCTTAACTTTT
>DAMAVY010000288.1:0-4661 GCA_032077725.1 Clostridium sp.
TTAATTTTCAAAGACCATTTACTCTTTATTTTGTCATCAATTATTACTGACGACTTTTACTATTCTACTAAATAATTTCTTATCTGTCAACAATTTTTTCAGAAGTTTTTTCTCAATCCCTTAAGAATCAATTCTTAATTACTGCTGATGTTTCGTCACCTTACTCAGCGACAAGACATATCTTATCATGCTTTTATATTGAACAATGATTGTATTCTTCCCCTAAATTTTAATTTTATCCTAACATTTCTCTACATAACTAATTATTTCTTAGAAATACTATTACTGATACACTAGGATTCGTTTTTATGAGAAACTTGTTCACCTACTCTATTATATAATATTATCTACTCATAAAACCCAATACTCTATAGATTAAGTTTGTTCGTCCAATTTGTAATAATTATTTTCACATTATAATTTTGTATTATTATTCTTGTATTATTTTTACAATGAATAAGTATATAAAACAATTCATATATTTTAATATGTATTTTGAAGTGTAAAGGAGTGTTTTTTGTGAATGATATAGATGAAATAATCAAAAGTATAAATAATTTGACATCTCTAATTGGATCTAAACTTGATGAAATAATTCAAAACTCTGATACTTCATCTGGTACTACTTCCGATACTGCTTCTGGTACTACTTCTGATACTACTTCTGATACTTCGTCTGATAGCTCTTCAATTTTAACTGCAATTAATGATGATTTAACCTCTTTAAATGAAATTATTAAAAATATAAACACATTGAAAACTCAACTTAATCTGCTTAAACTTAACGACTATGAAGCTTTATACACCGCTAATTGCTTATCACCATTACTTCAAATAACAAATAGTCTTGCTATTACTTCTACATCTATTATGTCTACTACACAACTATTAAATAATTCTAATACTACCAAACGGAAAACCTCTAAAATTAAGAGAAGTGAAAAAACTGTCTATAATATTTTAGAACAAATTAACTGTATATACCCTATATTAGAATGTAGAATTTATAATTTTATTAACAATATATGTAATGATAAATAAAAAAGACATAGTGTACATATAGTATGTAATCACTATGCCTTTAAATTTTGAAATTTTAATTTTTTTTGTATGATAAACTATTTTACTTTCCACGTAGTTCCTTCTTTACTATCCAGAACTTCAATATTCATTCCTAATAACTCATCTCTAATTTCATCTGATCTCTTATAGTTTTTCTCTTTTCTAGCTTGAGTTCTTTCTTCAATAAGACTATTAATAAGATTTTCATCAACTTCAATAGCTTCTTTTTCAATATTCATTAAGTCAAGAGATAATACTCTATCAAAATCTTCAATAAGTACTGATTTTTCTTTGTTATTTAATGAATTATCTTTTAACGCTTCATTAAGTACTGTAAATGCATTTGCAATGTTTAAATCATCACTTATCTGATCTTTAAATTTATTTTGATATTGAACGATAAGTTCTTGTCTTACAGTATGGTTTTCATCTATATTCGATAATATTGATGATATTTTCTTTTTTAATGCATTAAAGCCATTTTTAGCATCCTTTAAACTTTCAAAACTAAAAATAAGTTGCTTTCTATACTTAGACTGTAAACAGAAATATCTGTAATCTAGTGGGCTATACCCTTCTTCTTCAAGTCTTGATACTGTTAAAAAATCTCCCTTTGACTTAGACATTTTTCCGCCATCTTCTATCAAAAATTCTCCATGAACCCAATAATTTACCCACTTATGACCTAAGTATGATTCAGACTGTGCAATTTCGTTAGTATGATGGACTGGAATATGATCTACTCCACCACAATGTATGTCTATATGCTCACCTAAATATTTTATACTCATAGTAGAACATTCTAAGTGCCATCCTGGAAATCCTCTTCCCCAAGGTGAATCCCATTGCATAATTTGATTAGAAAATTTAGAATTAGTAAACCAAAGAACAAAATCTAATGGATTCTTCTTATTTGGATCTATTTCAATTCTACTTCCAGCTTCTAACTGATCAATACTTAAATTTGCTAGTTTTGTATAATCCCTGAACTTATCTATCTCGAAGTATACATTACCATTTGACTCATAAGTATATCCAAGTTCCTCTAATTTTTGGATAAACTTAATCATGTCTTCTATATGGTCTGTAGCTTTACATACTACAGTAGGTTTCTTTACATTTAATTTCTTACAATCTTCAAAAAATGCATCCTCATAAAATTTTGCAATCTCCCAAACGGTTTTATGTTCACGAGTTGCTCCTAATGCCATCTTGTCTTCACCTTCATCTCCATCAGATTGGAGGTGTCCTACATCTGTTACGTTCATAACGTGCTTAACCTTATACCCTACATATTCTAAAGATTTCTTCAGTGCATCTTCAAATATATAGGTGCGTAGGTTTCCAATATGGGCATAGTTATATACTGTTGGACCACAAGTATACATGCCTACTTTATTATTATTTACTGGAATAAATTCTTCCTTACTTCTAGTTAAAGTATTTTGTAGATAAAAACTCATCTTATATCTCCTCTTCATATTTCTAATAATCTAATGCGATTACATTGTCTATTACTTAACGTATTGGTAATATATATAGGTTTATAGCGTAATTTATTTCTTTGCTAAACAAATTTTGATGTTATATATTCCTTATATGTTTTAGATAATTATAATAAAAAGCTACAGAATCAACTGTAGCTTAAATAACGACTAAAATTTGTTTCATTATTAATTACATTATTATAGCACAGTATGATCTTGTTAAATTATATATAAATTTATAACAGCAACAACACCTACACATAATAATGCTCTCCTTTAATAAATTACTTATACTTAAATTCTATCATATAATTAATTTTTTACAAGTTATATATACAAATAATCTCCAATTTATTGAAGGTTATTTTAAAATCAAATCTATTTAATTATTTAAAGGAATTTAGATGTTCATTAAAGAATAACTACTATTATTTGACTATTTATTATTATATACAAAATTCTTATATATTATGTAATAACTAATAATGAGTAGTAATAAAAATACTGAAAGTGGTGATTATATGGATTTATACTTAAATGGAAATGTTCTATCCTTAGATGGAGATAATATCTACGAAGCCTTTGTTGTAGACGATGGTAAGTTTATAGCTGTTGGTAGTAATGATAATTTAATGTCTATATACGAAAAGTGCGCTAATAAAACCATTGATTTAAAGGGTCGTACCGTTGTCCCCGGATTTAATGATGCTCACATGCATCTACTTAATTATGGGTTTCAAAAAAAAGCTGTAGATTTAAGAAATGCTACATCCATTGAAGAAATGATACATTTAGTTAGAATGTACATTAAAGAAAATAATATTCCTAAGGGCAGCTATATAATCTCTCGTGGTTGGAATGATAATCACTTTAAAGAAAAACGATTACCTAATAGGTATGACCTAGATAAAATATCCCATGACCATCCAATTTTATTTTCTAGAATATGTGGTCATATTGGAGTAGTTAATTCCATGGCTATTGACACCTTTGGCATAGATAAAATTAAGGATAATCCAGCTGGTGGTGCCATTGATATAGAAAATGATGTTCCCACTGGGATTTTACGTGAAAATGCCCTTAATATAGTTCTAGCTAAAGTTCCACCTACTCCTGTTGAAGAAATTAAAAATTATCTTTCTAGTACTTTTAAAGATCTAATTAAATGTGGTATTACTTCTGTTCAGACTGAAGACTTAACCCATTGTAGAAGTTTATCCAACTTAATCAAAGCATATCGTGAGCTAGAAAACGAAGGTAATCTTCCCGTAAGAATAACTCTTCAACTCACTCTTGATACTAATGAATTGCTTACTGAAGCTTCAGATCTTGGTTTGAAATCTAAAGTTGGAAGTGATTTTCTTAAAATTGGAGGACTTAAATTGTTTCAAGATGGTTCTCTAGGTGCTCGCACTGCAGCAATGATAGATAACTATGAGGATACTTCTAACAATGGAATATCAATATATTCTCAGGAAGCTCTTGATGATATAGTCATGATGGGATTTAATTTAGGGTTTCAAATTATAACTCATTGTATTGGTGATAGGGCCTGTGATATGTTATTAAATTCCTATGAAAAAATATCTTCTTCAAATGTCGATAACTTAAGGCCAGTTATAGTTCATTGTCAATTTACTAATGAGGATCTATTAAAAAGGCTCAAAAATTTAAATGTCATAGCCAATGTACAACCTGCATTTATTATGAGTGATTATTCTATTGTTGAAAAAGCTGTTGGAAAGGAAAGAACTAAAACTAGCTATGCTTTTAACTCCATGATACAAAGAGGAATTCCTGTAGCCTTTAGTTCAGATGCTCCTATAGAAAGTTTTGATATCATTGAGGGTATCCACGGTGCAGTGAATAGGAGAGACTTAAATGATAAGCCAGATGATGGTTTTAATATAAATGAAGGAACTAGCGTTATTGATGCGTTAAAAGCATATACCATCGGTAGTAGTTATATGTCCTTTGATGAAGGAGTTAAAGGACTAATTAAAATTGGTCATCTAGCTGACTTTGTAGTTCTATCTCAAGATATAACCTCAATTTCCAAACTAGAAATAAAGAATACTAAAGTGTTAGAAACCTATATTAATGGAGAAAGAT
>DAMAVY010000289.1:0-4658 GCA_032077725.1 Clostridium sp.
CGCTTCCATAGACTTATTAAATGCTTCTTCAAGGTTCCTTAAGGTTTCTTCATCTATAGTTTTTCCGCCAATATAATATCCTTTTAGAGACCCTTCTGCGTTTATAGTGTAATTTAAATGTAATTTACCACCTTCATAAGTTACAGCTAAATCACTATCAGCACCTTTAATATAGTAGTCTACAGTATGGCCTTCCTTATTTATAGATTTCACACAGGCTCCAATGTCACCTGTGAGTATTTGAACATCACTTGTTTGAGCATTACTTAAATATTTTGCGATGGTAAAATTCTTAATTATAGCCATTTTTGTAAGCTCTATATCATTTTCTTTTTTTAGTGAAAATACTGGCAACATACTTATATTATAAGTCTTATTCATATCAATATATTTAGTTAATGTTATAGGCGCCACCGCACCACTCTGTGTACTATTTCCCAAAAGACTTGTTATATATTTATCTATACTATCCTCAGTTACAGGCTTCACAGCTACATAATCCTTAGCTTTTCCTTCAACTATAGCCATTGTTATAGTTCTATTAAAGCTAGGCTCTCTTTGTATGTAGTCCATTACTTCATTAAGTAACTCAGGATACTTAAATAATTCATCACTTATAAGTAAAAGCTTGCTATGTCCAAAGTGAAGTTTTCTACTGCTTTTACCTATAGCTTTAAAATAAGTATCAGACATAGAATATCCGTCTATGGTAATAGATATTTCTTCAGCTGTACCTTTCTGCCTATCCATATTTCTTATGTCAGGAAATCCATAAGTTACTTCAAGAAAATTGTTATTTTCATTTTTTATGGTTTCTCCGGAAGTATCATTCTTTGAATTTACTAATTGACTTTTTAAAGCTACATCAGCTCCTACATCTATACCAATTGTCGATACAAAGGCTTTTCTATCGATTTCTACGCTATCCCAACATCCAGTAAGAAGTAATGCTGATAATAATACTAGGATAAGCTTTATTATCTTATTTTTCACTTCTCACCCTCCTTTTTTTAATGAAACTAATAATTAAAGTTAAACCTATAACTATTGTAAATATGGAAATAAAAGCAATTGTCAAATATTTAACTCTTAAATTTTTTACTTCTATGATGCTATTAGGTAACATTGCTACTAAATAGACTACAGGTACATATATCATAGATGAAGTTCTAACATTCTCTATATTAAATACATCTTTAAGTATTGACGACGCAAAATAATAGATATTTGCAAAAGATGTAAAATAAAATATAACCCATATGGCCATAACTAGCCCATCCCATTTTTCTAAAATTCCACTTTTTGAAGTTATAGATTGAAGCATAGTTATAGTTGGAAATATGCTTTCTTTAGTCTGAGCTGCTGATAGTGTAGCTGATACCAAAATAAATATTATACAGTAAAACAGACCCACGAAGATACTGCTTCTTCTTAATATTGCACCTACTTTTTTCTTCTTTTTAGCATAAGGTATTAATATAAATGCAATTGAAAAGCCGTTAAGTAAATAGATCATATCAAAGCTTGACATAAAATAATTCTTAATTGGTGATGTACCTATAGGCAATAAATTTTGAAAATCAGCTTTAGGTAAAGTGAGTAATAATATTATTGCAATAGGTATAAACATAACCCAAAAGGCAATTTCATCAAAATGAACTACATTAGCAAGGCCTCCTCGACTTAAATACATGGCCATAAATATAAAAGTTATAAGAATTACCTCAGTAGGAGTATTTACTAAAAGATACATGGTTATAATCTCAGAAAACACTCTTAGTGATAATGATAATACAATTATCATTATCACTGAATACACAACTGAAGTAATCCGTCCTAAAAATTTTCCATAAGTATCATCAAGTATAAAAGTCACATCTTTATATTTATTTAATTTTATTAATTTGTATATGGAAAGAAGAATTAAGCAAACTATAATCCCTGCAATTATTGCAGTAATCCAACTATCTGGTCCCACAGATTTAGCAATAACTGCCGGAGCATAGAAAATCCCTATGCCTATCATTGAAGATGATAGGCTAGCAAACAGTGCAAACCCTTCTATAAACCCTTCTTTTTTTATACCCTCTTTTTTCATTGTTAATCCTCCACCAGAATAATTTCTTTATTTACCATTATTCTGTCTTACTTTATCTCTTGGCTTTAAAAATTCAGGCCTTTCTTTAAAATTCTTAATAGGCATTCTTACATATAGATCCTTCAAATCTCCCCAGGTTAAATCTACTGCTGGTGCAAGGTACGGTATGTCAAAGCTTTTTATTCTAGTTAAATGGATTATTAGGAATATTACTCCTATCATTATTCCATATAGCCCAAAAACCGCAGATAAAACAATTATGATCAATCTATAATATGTAAAAGCTGAAGTTATTGCATAATTTGGTATTAAGAATGTAGTTATAGCAGTAAGACCTAATATAATAACCATTATTGGACTCACAAGCCCTGCACTAACTGCTGATTGGCCAATAATTAGTCCACCAACAATACCAATAGTGGATCCCATAGGCTTTGGAAGCTTAATTATAGCTTCAATTAAAAACATAAGACTTGCTTCCATAACCAATACTTCCACATAGGATGCAAAAGGTACCCCTTCTCTAGAGGCAGCTATTGCATAGGCGAGCTTCATGGGGATAATATCCGAATGAAATGAAGTTACTGCTACATATAATCCAGGTAGTACTAAAGTTAAAGCTACTCCTATAATTCTAATAAACCTTACCACGCTTCCATTTATCCAGCTGGAGTAATAATCATCAGGGGACTGAAAGAAATCAACTAATACAGCTGGTACAATTAAAGCAAAAGGAGAACCATCCACAATTATTCCTACTCTTCCCTCATATAAAGCTGCAGCTACTACATCTGGTCTTTCAGTGCTTTGAACTTGAGGGAAAGGTGTTTTATCATTATCTTCAATAAATTGTTCAATGTACCCACTATCTAATATGGCATCAATATCTATTCTATCTAGCCTTCTTTTTAGCTCTTTTAAAACATCAGTATTCACTATATCATCTATATACACTATTGCTATATCAGTCCTTGATCTAACTCCACATTGCATAGATTCAATTTTAAGCCCTACATCCCTAATTCTTCTTCTAAGTAGAGCAGTATTAAATCTTACCGTCTCTGTAAAAGCTTCTCTTGATCCTCTAATTACCGTTTCTCCCGAAGGTTCTCCCACACCACGATTAGGCCAAGATCTATTTGCTATGGTTAAAGCTCCTGGTAATTTATCAATAAATACTAAGGTTTCCCCTGCTAAAATAATATTAATTCCATCTGTTAGTTTATTAATTTCTTTCATATCAGACACAGCTATAATTTTGTTTTGTAACTCTTTAGGATCTACCACCTGCCCCCTCATTTCCATCATAGGTTCAAGTAAGAAATCATTTAACAATTCTTTACTAGCCATACCATCTATATAAATAAGTCCACATAAAAGATCACCCACATTAAACTCTCTAAATACTATATCTGTAGTGTCTTTAAAAATTTCTTTAAGATAATCCATGTTTTCCCTTGTACTAAGAGAAATATTATCGCGAATTTTATCCTTCATCTAACTCACTCCCTTCTAATTTAAAAGCTGAAAACAATAAAACTTCCATTAAAACATAACAGCTATTACTTTCATCACCACTTATACAAAAATGATTTTAGTTTTAAGCCCATATTCCTCTTATAATATATACCCCTACAACAATTACCATCATTCCTATTCCAACAATTAAGCTTTGCTTTTTGGCGTTATTCTTATCCTGTCTTGAAAAATATTTCACATCGCTAACTACGAGGATATACCCCGTGACAAAAATCAAAATAACTAAATATTTATCAAATCTCTCTATTAAAGTCCACAACATATACAATCACCTCTAAATGTATATTCTATCTCTTAATACTTTTTCACGAGTCTAGTTTTACCCTTATATAAACTTAATATTCATTATCTTAAGCCATACACCTTAACCATTCCCCTGTACTCAGTACTTTTGCCCCTTAGATTACGTCCATACTAGGCGCACAAAAATTAAGGAGGGCTTTCAGCTCTGCTGAAAACCCTCCCTACTTCTCATTTTCAATTTTTTTAATTAGATTACCCTATGCTTAAAACAAAATTAATGCTCAATTAATCCAACTTGTAACTTAACAAATGCACAATAACTATCATCTAAGCTCTAACCAATAAAACTCTCAACTCTCAATTTAATAAATTGTCCACTGTCAATTGTCAATTGAAGAAATTCTCAACTCAAACAGTTGTGGTGACAAATACTTCTTTATATTGCCTTCTCAATTTTTCTGCACACTTCTCAGCATTACCTATATCATCAAAGAATCCAAACACTGTAGGTCCACTTCCGCTCATCATAGCGCCAAGGGAACCCTCTTCACACATAAACTCTTTTATTTTCTTAATTTCCTCATGTTCCTTTATTGTGACAAGTTCAAGTAAATTCATCATATTATTTGCTACATATAAAACATCATCTTTTTTAATAGCTTCTATAAGTCCATCTACGTTGGGATGCGATTTCACTTCATTAAGATTAAAGCTTTTATAAGTTTGCACTGTAGAAACTCCAAAATTAGGTTTAACAACTACTAATATCTTACCATTA
>DAMAVY010000290.1:0-4656 GCA_032077725.1 Clostridium sp.
TCAGCTACATATAAATAACTCTTTCCATTTTCTTCTCTGATGTATGCCTTCTGGATGTAAAAACTATTCTCTGCACCTTCTTCTGTAGAATCCTTTATTGATAAGTCTACATATTGACCATTTGTAAGACCTTCTGTTTCTTTTATAACTGCTGTAAATGGATAATAAGATACATTAGTATTACCCCCAGAATAATATTCTGTATTAGATACTGGATACTCAGATATTTCTGAAACAACTGCTTCATACTGCGTCATTTGTCCATTTTCACTACTAACTTGTACTGTAACTATATCTCCTATCTTTAGTTCCCCTAATAATAGTTCACTTATGTTCCCCGTTATATAAAAACCTTCACCGCCATTAACCACTATATATGGAGTTTGGGTAGCCGTTTCTTCTTCGCTTCCTTGTATTTTAACCACACCTTGGACTTTACTTAATACTGTTGATTGATTTAATGACTTTGTGATTTTTTCACATTTCAGTTCACTCTCTCGTTTACTTAATTCTTGATTACGTAATTCTTCTTCTTTTTCATAAATAAGCTTTGTAAGTTCTTCCTTTGTGTATCCATCTTCTTGAGCTGGTTTTTCTGGCTCTTCAGGTTTTTCTTCTGGTGGATTTTTTTCATTGCTTGTAAATCCAAAATTCCACTTTGAATCTATGCTAACTGGCTTATTATTCGCTCCATCAAAAGTCCACATATATAATAAAGTTCCATCCACTACATCTCCTCTGTGAACTTCAAAAACTGCAACTAGTGAATCGTTTTCCTTATTGCTTCCACTAACATCATATCCCATAAGCTGATTCATAAAACCGCCTACTATCACTACGTCATCTGTACAAAGAAATCTATATGGATTATCTGCTGTTCCATCTCCAGTGTAGGGTTTAGAATCTATATCCATGCTTTTATATAAAATCGCTTCTCCATCACTTTCTTTAACAGAATTCACATTATATATTTTATTTCCCTTACTTTTTAGTAGCAAAATATTTTCTGCACTTTCATATAAACTAGAAGTCTTATATTTTAAATCAGAATCTTTCCCCAGAACTGTTTTATTTAAAGCCCCTACAGATTTTTTAATAGGATTCGTATTCTTTAAAATCTGTAATTCTGATTTGAGAGATTTTATTTTTGCTTCAGCCTGCTGAATCTGTATTTTTTCAGCCTCCATATCCAGTTCCAACATCCTAGTATCATAACTAAATAATTTATCACCTACATTTACTTGATCTCCATCTTTAATAAACACTTCTTTAACGGTTTGCTGATTTTCTAAAAATATTTCCTGAACCTGCTTATTACTTACAATTCCATTAGTAAAAGTTTCACTTCCCATACCCATACTACTTACGTAAGAAACAGGCATAACCTCTACACTTTTTTTATCATTAATATTTTTCTTATATACACCTATACCTATGACTACTACTAATACTGAACTAAAGACAATAACTAATGTCAACTTGATGTTTAACTTCATTTCACTACTCCCCCCTAACTTCATTCACAATCTCACCATCACGAATCATTATAATTCTTTCAGCGTGTTCTGCGATTTCTCTTTCGTGGGTGATCATAATAATAGTTACACCTTCTTTATTGAGTTTATTAAATAGCTCCATGACTTGTTCTCCTGACTGACTATCTAAAGCTCCTGTAGGCTCATCTGCTAGAAGAATATTAGGATTATTTACAATAGCTCTAGCAATAGCTACCCTTTGCTTCTCACCACCAGAAAGCTGAGTTGGTTTAAATCCTATCCTGTCCCCTAAACCCACTCTCTTCAGTGCCTCTGTTGCAATTTTATCTCTCTCCTTCTTAGCAACGCCTGCATATAGAAGTGGAAGTGCCACATTATCTAGCACGCTCTGTCTTGGTAATAAATTGAAGCTTTGAAATACAAATCCTATACTCTTTAAACGTATTGAAGCTAACTCACTATCCTTATATTTAAGCATGTCCTCATTATCAAAGATATAACTCCCCGAGGTTGGTTTGTCTAGACATCCAATTATATTCATAAGTGTACTTTTTCCTGAACCCGAAGGGCCCATGATTGCCATATAACTACCTTTCTCAACTTGAAGGGACACTTGTTTTAACACTGGAACATCCATTTTACCTTGCTGATAATTTTTGTAGATATCATTTAGTTCTAATATCATTGCCCTATCTCCCCTTCATTTTTAATAATGGTAGACCCTTCTTTTAACCCTTCTTGTGGAAATGCAATGTAATCCTCTAAAGTGACACCCTCTAAAATTTCATATTCATCCATGCCTTCATCATATTGTCCAATAGATACCTGTCTTTTTTCTAACCTGTTTTTAGAATTGGCTACCCATGCCCATGTATTTTCGCCATCTATCACTAAATAGCAGCTAGGAAGCCATAATCCATCCTTAACCACTGTCTGCCCTTCATTCAATTCAATGAAAACATGTTGCCCAAGCATCAAGCCTTCAAAAGAATCAAGTGTTACATAGAAATTATACTTTGTTGATGGCACTGCATTTGTCTCTGGTCCCATCATCCCATTTTTTTGTTCTATTACTGGATTTTCTTGATCAATACTATTTATTATTCCATTCCAAGTAATGGTTTCATCTATACGAGAACGAGCAATTACTTTGCTTCCTTCTGCTAATGAAGAAACACTCTGTTCATCAGTAGTTGCCTTAATTCGATATTCTCCTGTTGCAAGTATTGTGATATATGCACCTTGGTCCTCCTTATTGTTATCATCTTTATTAATTGATTTTACAACTCCCACCATAGTACTATTTACAGTTGCAGTATCAATACTTTTTTTAAGTTTTGCAATTTCTAATTCTTTAGCGGTTCTATTATACTCAGCTTTTTTAATAGAATTTTGAAGATTTTGTATTTGAATTGTATATTCTAACTGTCCTTCACTAGATGCCTTTGATTTTTCAGATTCTAACGTTGCAATTTGACCATTAGTTGATAATATTTCATTGGAAATTCTGTCTAACTCAAGCTTTCCTTCATTTAAATTCATTTCCATTTCCCCTGTATCATATGAAAATAGTTTAGTACCTACTTCCACACTTTGTCCCACTTCCACATATAACTCCTTTATTGTTTTAGTTGTATCTAGCTTTATTTCTAGAGTACTCTGAGGCTCTACAACCCCAGAAAATCTATTTTGTAGTCCTAGACTACCCTTCATTCCTGTTAGTACTGATACTAACTCCACATTTGTTCCTTCTCCTGAACTTTTTCCATTTTTACCCATTACCACAAAAATAGCACCTACTGTAATCACCCCAACAACAGCTAATATTCCACTAATCATAACAACTCTCTTTTTCATTTTCTCCCCCCATAATTACAGAAAATATTTTGTAATTTGTAACAATTTAAAATTTTCTCTGTATTTTATTACCTATTCTAAACTTTAATTTGTTAAACCCTTATCTTTTTTAACATTATATGTTTATTCTATCTGAATAATCCATGTAGTTTATTACAAATTTGTTAAATTGTTAACTTTATATATTTTTTATAAAACAAGAATGCTAGATGATATTATTGTGTGAATATGCCGCGAATTTAAATATTTGAAATTCTTTCTTCTTGACACTGCCATAATATATGCTAAAATAGTATTAATATTTCGTATCATATTTTCAAATTTGTGATATAATAGATAATAATATAGTAATCACAATGAAGAGGACAGTAGATATGTCACTTTATTTACAGAGAGAAAGCATAGTAGCTGAAATTGCTTTTAAATAAAACATATTGAAAACCACCTCTGAGCGACTCTAATAAAGTCCGTTAACTACGTTATAGTTTTTAAAGTGGTCCTTATATCACTTATTAAATTTATTTCTGCTTTTTATTAACTTGTTTTATAAAGTAGTGTTTTTTAATAAATGTAAGGGCAATTTGGGTGGAACCACGGGTATACCTCGTCCCTTTTCTTTTTAGAAAAGTGACGAGTTTTTTTATTTTTATGAATATTTTCGTAGCCAAAGCTTTTAGTAAGTGTTTTTGGCTACAATATTTAATAGTAGGAGGGAGATTTTTAAATGATAAAAATTACTTTAAAAGATGGCTCTGTTAAAGAGTTAGAAAATGAAATGAGTGTTATTGATATTGCAAAGAGTATTTCTGAAGGCCTTGCAAGAGTTTCTACAGCTGGAACAGTAAACGGAAAAACTGTAGATTTACGTTATGTTGTTAAAGAGGATTGTGACCTTAGCATATTAACCTTTGATAATGAGGAAGGTAAAAAAGCTTTTAGACATACTACTGCTCATATTCTATCTCAAGCTGTTAAGAGGTTATTCCCTGAAGCTAAGCTTGCTATAGGACCTTCCATCGATAATGGTTTCTACTACGACTTTGACCTTGAGGGTGGTTTTTCTAATGAGGACCTTGTAAAGATAGAAGCTGAAATGAAGAAGATAGTAAAAGAAGATATTAAGATAGAGCGTTTTGAACTTCCAAGAAACGAAGCTATTGCTTTCATGAAAGAACAAGACGAACCATACAAAGTTGAACTAATAGAAGATTTACCAGAGGGTGAAATAATTTCTTTCTACAAACAAGGAGACTTCACTGACCTTTGTGCAGGACCTCACCTAATGTCTACAAAACCAGTAAAA
>DAMAVY010000291.1:0-4654 GCA_032077725.1 Clostridium sp.
TAATAGGCTCTTTCCATCATGTGCTCCATTGTTAGTGCTGAAGCTTATGTTAATAACAAGTGGTTTATTTATCTCATAAGATTTATCGATTAAAAATTTAATTCCTCTCATTAGTTGAGTACTTTTACCTCCAACACCACCTTCTTCTCTTGTCATCTTTACCATTGCTATAGAGCTCCTTGGTGCAACTCCATAATTTCTAACTGGTATATTTCCTCCTGCACATGCTATTCCAGCAACATGAGTGCCATGACCTATTCTATCCGTATGAGGTACTATGGAGTATGGATCTGGAGCTTTTAATGCTTCATTAATCTCTGCCTTAGTATATACCTTTCCTCCTGCATCTAAGTCATAAATAAAATCAATTCTTGTATCTCCATTTTCATCTCTAAAGGCTCTATTTCTATAATCTATACCCGAATCTATAAATCCTATAAGTACCCCATCTCCCCGTAACCCATAAAGTATCCTTGCTTCTGTTATGCACGAAGCCCTATTACTAGGTTCATAGGACAGATATAAATTTTTAGGAATCTCTACGTAATTAATCTCTGTTATTTTAGATAATTTATTAATGTCACTTCCCATTATGGTAACGATACCAAAGCCAAAGCCTAAGTCATCAAAAGTTCCTCCTATTGCAGCAATTTTTTCTGCCATAGCAATAGGACTACCACCAAAAAGTATGACAAGTTCAACATTAGTCGTTTGAAAGTTTTCATAACCGTAACTATTCATAATTTTATTTTTTATGTCATCGGGCAAATTAATAAACATACTTAATAATCCATCACCTTGTTCCATGTCTTAACCTCCTATTCATATATATTTATAATATGAATATTTCCCATAAAAAGTTATTAAATCCCAAAATAAAAAGATTATAACTCCTTTAGATATTCTAAAGAAACTATAATCCTTAATTTATAATTCAATTTATAATTCAATTTATAATTCAATCTCTAATTTGTTTAATTTAGCTATAACTTTTATGTCCTTAGGATGAGCAGTTTCAGTGCGAACCATGTTTTTATTACTTATAATTAATATCTTATTGCTATCTAGTCTTTTTAGCTGACGAAGTACTCTTTCCCCATTTAAATCTATTAAATATATTTTATTGCTTTCTATTTCGGAAGTTAAATTTGCAAAGGCTAAATCACCTTCACTTATTCTAAATCCCAACAAATCATCATTTTCAATCTTTAGGTATAAGACCTTGTCCTGAGCAAAGCCCTCTATTTTATTAGATATAACAGGCAATTCTTTTTTACCTATAGGTTTATTCATATCATAGTTATAAATTCCCACAGATTTAAGTACAGATCCAAAGGCATCATTCCATACTTCATTTATAGCTTCTTTAGCCTTATTAACTTTTGCTGTACTATAGCTCTTTGAATTTACTTCTTGTGTTTTTTTCTCTTCAAATGCTATATTATCAAATAAAGTAGTCATCTCTGACAAATCTCCACCTAAAACTTTGCCTACCCTTTCTATAAATTTCTCTTCTACAACTCTTCTTCCACTTTCAGCTTCATTTATAAATCCTTCTGAAACCCCAAGTTTTTTTGCAAGTTGTTTTTGAGTCATCCCCTTGGCATTTCTACCCTGCTTAATTCTTTCTCCAACAGTGCTCATGTTAGTCTTCCTCCTTACCTATCCCTCATATATGAACAGAAATCCTCTAATCATAGAGGATTTCTATATATTATTTTAAATCATTACTTTTTATAGAATTCTCTTTCCTTTGTTAGATGGTTTATTAATTCACCAAGAGTCATCTTTATTGAATTAGGCGTAGTTGAAGCAAGTATTGGTTCAGAACCTAAAACCTCCCTAACCGCTTTAACAGACTTATTAAGATATGCTCCTAAAAATCCATTAAATATAACAACTTTTTCCTTAGGAAGCTTAGCCTCACTAGATTCTAACTTTTCTTCTCTTAAGATACCCTCTAAGGTGTAATTCCCCATATCACCACTTATGATTATACATGGCCTTTTACATACGTCCTGAAATTTTTTGTTTAATTTCTCTAGTTCTTCCTCATTAAGACCATAGGATATAATTAATCTTTCATTAAGTATGTTCATATTAATTACCTTCTCTTATAATTTTACAGGTTCTTCGTAGTTAACTCCAAAAGTATCTACTGTTACTGATTTGATAACTTGATCTTCATAAGGTCTATCACTTCTATCAGCCTTAGTGCTAACTATTTCATCTGCTACATCTTCGCCTTCGGTTAATTTACCAAAAGCAGCGTAGCTTCCATCTAAATGTGGAGCACTTTCAACCATTATAAAGAATTGAGAACCAGCTGAATCAGGATGTTGTGATCTAGCCATAGAAAGAACACCCTTAGAATGTTTTAAGTCATTCTTAAATCCATTTCCGCTAAATTCTCCTTTTATTGAATATCCTGGATCACCCATTCCTGTTCCATCTGGACAACCACCTTGAATCATAAAGCCTGGTATTACTCTGTGGAAAATTAGCCCATCATAAAACCCCTTATATGCTAAGTCTACAAAGTTCTTAACTGTATTCGGTGCTATTTCTGGATATAATTCCGCTTTCATTATCTTTCCGTTTTCCATTTCAAATGTTACTATTGGATTCATATATCTTCCTCTTTTCTTTCTACTTTTTATTTCTATTATGCCCATGTAATAAATATCCCTAAGGCAAAAATTACACAGACTCTTAGATTATATATTTCAACATAGATTTTTTTATCTATATTTTAACATCTAATTTCCCAATATATAAGGTATGTTTTATATATTTTTTTATGTGTTTATTATAATTACTTTATATTTTCATTACCCTTAAGCAACTTATATGAAAGCTCTACAAGTCTATCTTCTCCCTTAGAGTTTAGAATTTTAACATTTCCGTCATGTTCACTGTTATTTAGTAGACCTATTTCCTCAAGTTTACGTTTTAGCTGCTTTGCAGTACCTAGGCTTCCATCTATGATTGCAACGTCACTATGAATTACATTACGCAAAGCTTCTTTTACAAAAGGATAATGAGTACATCCAAGAACTATCGCTGACACTTTTTCTTTAGGAATATCCTTAAATCTATTCCTTAAGTAATTCTCAACAATCTCACCTTCCGTGTTGCCACTCTCAATTATTTCTACCAAGCCATCACAAGGCATTGAAATAATTTCCGCAGTCTTACTATACTTTTCTCTTAACTTACTGAATTTATTCTCAGTCAGTGTCATAGGTGTAGCCATTATCGCTATAATACCATCACCATACTTCTCTACGGCAGGTTTTAGAGCTGGTTCTATTCCTATTATAGGCATATCCTTATAGGTTTTCCTTAAATCATCGATGGCAATACTAGTTGCTGTATTGCATGCTACAACTATTGCCTTAACATTCATAGATATAAGCTTATCTATTATATTAAATGATAACTTTCTACCCTTCTCTGGAGTCTTCACTCCATAGGGTGCATTTAGAGAATCTCCAATATATATATAATTTTCCTTTGGCAGTAGTTTCATAGCTTCTCTTAGAACACTAATGCCTCCAACCCCTGAATCAAAAAATCCTATACTATAATTACTTTTGTTCATACTTCATTACACCACACTACACAGTTTTTTGATATTTCTTTATATCTTCTATAATAATAATACTACAGCTAAAAGGTTATTAAAAGTAGGAGACATACATTACAGCCATGAAAAATGCATTTTTTCAAGGCTGCACAATTGTTTATGTCTCTAGCCCACTGAGAATATAGATGCCTTCATAAAAATAGTTTCCTAGGTCACTATTTAAAAATTTTCATTGAAAACTATATAACTAGTTAAATATTTAAAATTTTCCATAGGAAACTATATAACTATGGAAATATTTAAAATTTTAACAAGTTAACTATATAAAATTTTAAATAGTTGTTCTCGACCTGCGGGTTTGCGGGTTTTTCGCCATTTTAACTACTTCAAATTCGTTCTTTAAAGCTGCATACATTATGTAAAAATATAGTTAGAAAGGAGCATTATTTATGACTAATTTAAGTCGTAAATAGTGCTCCTTCTTACATTAATTTTTAGTTTAAGACTACCCATTTATTTACTGCTTTATTTACTATTTTGTAAGTAATTCAGCAACTTTATTTTTAATATATTTTTTCATTTCTTCGCCACTAATTGATGCACTTCCATCAATTAGGTCTATCTTTATTCTAAAGAAATTTATAACAAGCTTATTCCCTGAAATTATGTATTCATCAGAATGTAGTGGTGAAAAAATAACTTCCACTTCTTCATAATTATTTTTATTTTCAACACTTTGAAGCTCAGATGCTAGATAATCTAAATTTAGCACCTTAAGTGGAGCTGCCATAGCCTGTGTAAATTCTAAGTCCTCCATCATCCACATGTTGTTATTCCAAAATTTCTTTTCCTTTTTTGTTCCATCAAAAGGTTCTCTATTTTTTATAGCGCTTAAAGCACGTCTTACAGATTCCTCATTAAATTCTTCATCATAGGCAACTGTAAGTCCTGGCATTTCTGCTACGTCGTAAAAAAAGGATTCTGAAATATTGTCCTTTTCTGCTGCTGCTTGCCAATAATAAAGCATAGCAGAAAAGGACAATATTTCAGAATCCTTTTTTTACG
>DAMAVY010000292.1:0-4650 GCA_032077725.1 Clostridium sp.
GATGGTAGTGAAATTAATCCAGAAGAGATTTATCAGTGGTCTGACATGACAGGTGAAACACCAAAGACAGCAGCACCTACTATTGGGGATTCAATTAATATAATAAAGCCTTTTGTAGAAGAAGATAGAGAAATTATTTTTTTTGGAATCTCAGAGACAATGTCAACAACTTGTAATGTTATTAGATTGGCAGCTGATACTTTAGATTATCACAGAATATCTGTTGTGAATTCTAAGAATTTATCAACAGGAATTGGACTGCAGGTTATAAGAGCAGCAGAATTAGCAGAAAAGGGATATAGCGTAAAAGAAATATTGGAGGATAACAGACAGATCAGTGATAAAATAAGTGCAAGCTTTGTAGTAGATACATTGACTTTCCTAGCAAGAGGAGGTAGATGTTCTTCCACCACAGCTCTTCTTGGGAATACTCTTAAATTGAAACCTGAAATCATTGTGAAAGATGGAGCCATGAAGGTAGGAAAAAAATATAGAGGAAACCAAAAGTCCGTTATTTTGAAATATGTTAAAGCACAGGAAAAAAATCTTTTAATGGCAGATTCAACAAGAGTATTCATCACCCATTCTGGCTGTAAAGAGGAGATTATTAATGAAGTGAAAGGGTATTTAGAGAATCTTAATGTATTTCACGAAATTTTGATTACTAATGCAGGAGGAGTTATATCTTCACATTGTGGTCCTAATACCTTGGGAGTGCTTTATATTGGTGATTAATACTTTATATATTTATAAGCTTCACATGATAAATAAGAATATTATAGAGGAAAAATACTATCCAATATAGCAACTAACTCAAAGTAAATTACTCACCACCTCTTAGGTGGTGAGTAATTTATTGAGTCTTACTTTATTAGAGAAAGGTATCCATCCCAATTACATTTGCTTGTTCATTATCATCCATAGGGATAACAATACATTTTTTTCCGTCAATTATTTGTGATTTTATTTGAGCTACTTTTTCAGGTTTTACTTGAAGCACTACATCATAGACTTGAGCATCTGGAGATTTAGATTCAATTTTAGGTTTGGAATTTGTTCCTAAATCTAAGTTAGAATCAGATTCTAACATAATATCAGTCTCTGGCTGTAAATCTGATTTTGCCTCTGAGTTTAAAGCAATGTCTTGTTCTGTTTTTTCAAGCTTTTGCTCTAATATTTGTACTTTTTGTTCAAGTTCCTGTTCTCTTTTTCTTTTTGCACTTAATGCAAGTGCTTTTGTATCGATTAAATTTTCCACTTCAGGAGGGGTATCACCAAATTCCTCTGCATAGGATTTTTCAATTTTTGCAGTAATTTCTTCTGAAATTCCAGTTTCAACTAGAATGTGTTTAATGGTATCATTGGTCAAAATCATAGGCTCTCTATTCTTACCGCTTACTGCATCCTTTTCATCTACCATGTTATTAAGATTTTCTTGGATTTCCATGAATACGTGATTCGATATTTCCTCATCATCATTAATTGCTTTACGAATAATAGTATGTAATGCTTCTTTTTGCTCAGTAGCAGTTTGTTTTGAACCACAGCCAAGTCCTTCTTCCATGAATTCTGGATGTGAATCTTTTGGATTTTTAGTATAGTACATAATAGAATGAATATCAGTACTGCGGTCTGTAAAAGCAGGAAAGACAAATCCAAGATCTGGTGCGCCTACTACCCAGTCGCGAGTACGTGCCCCAATTCGATTCTTATCTTCTAGATATCCAAGGCATGGTTTGGAAAGTGATACTGGACAAATTGCACATAATAGATACTCATATACTTCTTCAGATTCATCTAATTTTGCATTATCCGTAGTTTTCGTAATAACATCATAAGCATCATGAAAAATAAGTATTAAAAAATTACCCGCATAGTCATAACTATCCATAATTAATTTATAGAAGCTGTCTAGAAGAGCATCATCTTTTAGCTTGCTTTTTTTTAGTGCCATTAGAGAATGCTGTCTACCACCTATATTTTCTTCTTCATTTGGAAAGTTGAGTTCAAGAAGATTATTTCCAATGGTTCCAGATAAAGTTTTTTTTGCAACCTCTAAATACTTGTGAAATTCTACATCTTTTAGAGTTAAAAATGTTTCCTTAATATTTAATATAATGTTTTTGTCGTAATCTACATAGCAACCACACATTCTGGTGAATGTGCATTCGTCCTTTTTTAAACGTCTTTTTAATTCTGATACCTCTTTCTTTTTCATATATATCCCTCTCATTTCATGAGTTATTATTAGTACATAATAAAGAATATGCCACTTAATATAGTATAGAGGTGAATTAATTCCTCTGCAAGAAGCTAAATGAAAAAAACATGTAATTTTAATCTAATTTTAATCTTTCTTATATTTTACATTAATCTTCACTGGGTATTATATAAACAAGATAAGTTATTAAATAAATTTATGGAGGATGATTTATATGGATAGAAATGAAATGATTGAAGTTTTAATGAGTAAGGCTAAAATAAGTCGTGAAGAGGCAGAGGAAGTATTACAAAAAAATAATTGGGATGTTCTAGATTCAATAATTTATTTAGAAAGAGAAGGTAAAGTTGGGAGTAATGTTAATAATAAAATTATAGAAGTGGCTGAAGAAAGTAATGAAAAAAATAAAAGAGAAAGTGATGAAAATCATAAAGAGAAAAGTGGTGGTATTGGGGAAGTTATTGGGAGAATAGTTAAGTTTATAGGGAAGATTATAGGTAAAGGAAATGAAAATTATTTTGAAGTAAGAAAAGAAAATAAAAAGCCAATAAAGATATCATTAACCATATCAATACTTTTATTAATAATAGCATTTTGTCCTGTTTCTATATTGCTAATAATTGGTTTGTTTTTAGGATATAAATATTCAATAACAGGTCCCTATATTAATAATGATAAAGTTAATGATGTTTTAAAAAAAGCTTCAAAATCAGCAAATGACATCAAAGATGACTTTAAAGAAGGATATACAGGTTGTTAATTAATTTTAGGTTTAGTACTAGAGGTTTTGAAATTATTCGAAGCCTCTTATTTTACGTATTAAAATATATAAAAAAATTAGTGTAAATGGTATAATTTATTCAATAGATATGGAGGGTTGCTTATGGAAAGTCATAAACTTATAGATAAATTAAAAAACGAAACAAGTATAAGTTATGAAGAAGCAGAAATTGCCCTAGAGAAGTCAAACTGGGACATTCTAGATGCAATGTTATACCTAGAAGAAAAGGGAAAAGTTCAAAAGCCTTCTGTTAGTATTTTTTATACTAATGAATATAAGGAAAATTATAATCAAAGGGAGATAACTAGGAATAAGGATCAAGAGAATAATAATAAAAATGGAAAAAAGAATAATTATAATGATGGAAAAAAGAATAATACCTTTGAAGGATTTTTTGTGGTAGTATGCAAAATCTTAGATACAGGTAATAATATTTTCCTGGAAATAAAGAGAGAAAGTAAAACACTCATTAGGATTCCTATCACAGTGATTATATTGTTATTAATATTCACCTTTTGGATAGTTATTCCTTTATATATAATTGGCCTTTTCTTTGGTATAGAATTTTCACTATCAGGAAACAGTGTGGGAATAGATAAAATAAATAATGTATTTAAGGTGATATCATTAAAGATAAAAAAGGTTAAAGATAGGTTAAAGAAGGGATTTAAAAATGGTTAAAATTTTAATTGTTGAGGATGAAGAAAAAATTGCAAGATTTATCGAGTTAGAGTTATTACATGAAGGATACGAAATATTAAAAGCTGATAATGGGAGAACAGGTCTTGAAATTGCAGAGAAGGGAGAAGTAGATTTAGTACTTCTCGATATAATGCTTCCACAAATAAATGGATTAGAAGTATTACGTAGACTTAGGAAAACCTCAGATTTGCCTGTTATAATGCTTACTGCTAGGGATGCTGTTATGGATAAGGTATCTGGACTTGATGCAGGAGCCGATGATTATATAACGAAACCATTTGCAATAGAAGAGTTATTAGCAAGAATAAGAACAACTCTTAAAAAGAGGTCTGTTACAAATAAAAAAGATACAGACATAATAAGCTGTGGATTATTGTCTTTAGATAAGATAAGACATAGAGTAATGTATGGTAATACGGAAATAGAACTAACAAATAGGGAATTTAGTTTGCTAAAAATTTTAATGGAAAATAAGAATATAGTACTTAATAGAGATATACTAATGGAAAAAGTTTGTGGCTATGATTATGTTGGGGAAACTAATGTGATAGATGTATATGTAAGATACTTAAGGACAAAAATAGACGATACATTCAAAGCGAAGATAATATCCACGGTACGTGGGGTTGGATATGTTATAAAAGATGAATAAAGTGAATCCACAAAAAAAAGTTACATCTATCGCAATAAAACTCAATTCTACTTTTGTAAGAAAACTATTTTTCAAATTTCTTTGGATTGATGTATTTTTATTATTATTTCTTATTGCATCTTGGTGTATTGAGGGAGAAATTAATTTCTACGGAGAATTTGTACCCAATGCCCAAAGAACTGCTAATTTTTTTCCTATAGAAACTTCGGTTTATACTGTAGTTTGGGATAATGGTAAAACTATGGTTAAAGAGGCCGGGAGTTTTTTATATAGTGTTCAAAGAATAGTTGGCTC
>DAMAVY010000293.1:0-4644 GCA_032077725.1 Clostridium sp.
TTCCTTCTTTGAAAGTTTTAATATATCTACATCAACCTTTTCATTATCTCTATAATAGGTAAAATCGATACTTCCTGAATTAACTTCACCATTATTACTTAATATCCCCATAGCTGCTTTCATAGTAACTGACTTACCACTACCACTTTCACCTACTACAGCAATGGTTTCTCCCCTATATAAGTCTAAATTAACACCACGAATGGCATTTACTTTGCCAGAGGATGTGTTGAAGGATATAGATAAATCTTTTATTGACAATACCTTTTCTTTTTTCATTTATCCAAACCTCCTACATTTCTTTCATTTTAGGGTCAAAGGCATCACGAATACCGTCTGCCACCATATTAAAACTTAACATTAATACTGCTAGGACCATTACTGGAGGCACTATCATATATGGATGAGTTGTAAATGACTTAAATGCCTCACTAATTAATGATCCTAAAGAAGCCATTGGAGCTGGAACTCCTAGCCCGATGAAGGCTAAGAATGCTTCTGTGAATATGGCATTAGGTATAGAGAACATAGTATTTGTAATAATTGGTCCTAAAATATTAGGAAGAATTTCTTTAAATATAATAAAGAAGTCTTTAGCCCCTAAAGTCCTAGAAGCTAGTACAAATTCTTGTTCTTTTAACTTTAACATTTCAGCCCTGGCAATACGGCTCATACCAATCCACCCAGTAATCATCAGGGAAAAAGTAATGGTGAGCAGTCCAGGCTTTAATACTATAATTAATAAAGTTACAATTACTAAGCTAGGAATTCCATTCAATATTTCAGCAATACGTTGCATTACATTATCAACAGTTCCACCAAAATATCCTGAAATTAGTCCATAACTTAATCCAAATAGTATGTCAATAATAACAGCTATTACTGCAATATAAAGAGAAATTCTTGTACCCATCCAAGTTCTTGTAAATACATCTCTACCTAGAATATCTGTACCAAACCAGTAATAAACATCTTCAATACCTGTTTCTTTTCCATCCGCGGATACATACTTATTTACTTCAGTTTCTCCTGTGGAGGTGTTCATAGTTTCACTACCATCAAATATTCCAAGATTCTCAAGCACAGGAATTCTTGGTGCTAAATTTTGATGCTCTATTATTTGAGAATCATAAGTATGACCATTAATATGTACTCCAACTATTGCCATAAAACTAATTAATACTATACAAATTAGGCCAATCATGGCACCTTTATTTTTCTTAAAACGTCCTAAAACATCTTTTAAGTAGGACTGACTAACATAGGCCTTATCAACCTGAGATAAATTATCTTCGCCAACTAAATCAAAATCATTATGAAAAAATTCTACATTTTCTTGTATTAATTTATTACTCATGGTTGTCCCCCTTTGCAAGTCTAATTCTTGGGTCAATAAGACCATATGAAATATCTACTACAAGCATTATTCCTATATACATAGCACTATATATAAATGCAATTGCAACAATAACATTATAGTCATTGGATTGAATTGCAGTTACCAGGAGACTTCCAATTCCAGGAATTGAGAAAATCTTTTCGATAACTAAACTTCCTGTCATTAATCCTACAATTAATGGTGCAAGTACTGTAATAATAGAAATTAATGCATTTCTTAATTCATGTTTTACAATCAATGTAACACCACTAATTCCTTTACTTTCTGCAAGTTGTATATAATCTGAGTCAATTACTTCTAACATTTCTGTTCTTGTAAAACGAGCAATGGTAGCGACGGTGAACATACATAGTGCAATAGTTGGAAGTATCGATGATTTAATTGGATCATTTGCTGAATATAGTAATGGGAATAATTTCACTTTATATCCTAAATAATAAGACAATCCTAAAGCAAATACATAGGAAGGTAAACTAACACCTATAACTGAAATTACAGTAGTTAAAGTATCCCAAATTGTGTTGTGCTTTAAAGCTGCTATTATACCTAAAACCAATCCTACTAATGCTCCAAGAACAACAGCTTGTCCCCCAATTCTTACTGAGATTGGTAAGCGTGTTTCAAGTAGCGCTGAAATTGGTATATTTTTCGAAATCGTATAAGAAACTCCAAAATCTCCTGTAACCATATTCTTTACATAATTAAAAAATCTAATAAGTACTGGTTGATCTAGTCCATACTGTTGATTTAAAATTGCAACTTGACCCGCCGTTAATTTTTCATCATTAAACGGGGAGCCTGGCATTAACTCTAGCATTAAAAATAATATTAATAAAATAACTAACAATGTACCTACGGAAATTGCTACTCTTTTCAGCAAATATTTTTTCATTTGCAATTCCTCCTTTGTTCAATATCTGAGTTTCACTCAATATAATATTACAGTGGCTAATACTAACCACTGTAATATTTAATAATTACATATAAGTCTTAAACATTAGTAGAACAATTAATTTTTAGCAGCATTTTTGAAAATTCTGTTAACTCCAACAGAGTGGAATTCTATTCCTGAAACGCCTGCCTTTATCATTACAGCGTTACCCTTTTGATATACTGGTAGAATAGCTGCTTCATTCATTACCATAGCTTCTGCTTTCTTTAATTCTTCCCATCTCTTCTCAGGATTTAAAGAAAGTTCACCGTCTTTAGCAGACTTTATTATTGCATCATATTCTGAATTTGACCATTTACCATTATTGTTATTACTATCTGTAGTCCATAATTCTAAATATGTCATTGGGTCTGCATAGTCTGGTCCCCAACGAGTAAGTCCTAGTTCATATTCACCTTTTTTCATTGTTTCAAGTCTATTCTTCTTAGGCATAGTCTCAATATTTATTGTAACTCCTGGAAGAGTAGTTTGAATTTCTGATTGAATGAATTGAGCTACGTTTTGGGCTGATTCTGTGTCCTCTATAACTAATGAATATTCAAAAGCTTCTTTTCCTAACTCTTCTTTAGCTTTGTTATAGAATTCTAAAGCTTTCTTTTTATCTGTTGAAAGATACGTGTCAGCAGTGTCACGGAAGTCTTTTCCATCAAGTCCAGTGGCAAGCTTAGTAGGTACCGCAAAGTCTGCCGCAATGGATCCATCTTTTAAAACATTATTAACAATTGCTTCTTTATCATAGGATAAGGCAAGAGCTTTACGAAGATTTTCATTTTCAAGTCCTGGAACCTTTGTGTTTGGAGAAATATACCATAGGTAGCCTGCTGCTACATTCTTGAATTCAGGATCAGCTTTAAACTGTTCTACTTGTTCTCCTGCAAGAGATGCAACATCTAACTCACCATTTTGATAAGCAAGCATTGCTTGTTGAGCTTCCTTGATTACTTGAAACTGCAGCACATCTAGCTTAACAGCGTCTGCATTCCAATAATCTTCGTTTTTTTCTAACTCTATTGTAGTTGCAGCGGGCTCATAAGATTTGATTTCGAATGGACCATTACTTAAAATAGTATCTGGTGTAGTTCCAAATTCAGCTCCACTTTGTTTATAAAATTCTTCATTGACAGGTAAGAATGAATCGAAGGACATTAATGATTCAAAGAATGGAACTGGATGTGAAAGTTCTATTACTAAAGTTTTATCATCTTTAGCTGTAGCACCTAATTCTTCTAATCCCTTTTCTCCTGCTGCAATAGCATCAGCATTCTTTATACCTGCAACTCCAGCTATAAATGAGTACTCACTAGCTGTTGATGGATCAACAAGACGTCTCCAAGCAAAAACAAAATCTTTTGCCGTAACTTTAGTACCATTTGACCATTGTGCATCCTTTAATGTAAATGTGTAAGTTAATCCATCCTCACTTTTCTCAAGTTTTTCTGCCATAGCCATCACTGGTGATCCTTTTTCATCAACAGAATACAATCCTTCTGTAATAGCTGAGATAACCTCAAAGGAAGCACCATCAGTTGCAATTTGTGGATCCATGGATGCAACTTCAACATCAAGCTGCACTTTTAAAGTTTTATCAGCACTTTCTGATACTCCTTTTGTGTTCTTAGAAGTACCGCTTGTACTCTTTTCACTTCCACACGCCACTAAACCCAGCGCCAATGTGGATGCTAAAGCCAAAGACAGTATTTTCTTAATTTTCTTAACATTCATCTTATGTTCCCCCCTATGTCCATTTAATAAAATACGAATTAAATCAATAATAAATGAATAAAAATGTAATATACGCTAAAAATATGCAATTAATTATTCTATTATTTATTTTTTCTATTATTTATTTAATATAACTATATTATATAGAGATTTTCCCTTATGTCAATGAAATATTCGGAAATATTTTAATTATTTTTACTGTTCATTCAAATTCTAATTTTCTAACTATTGAATATATTGTAATAAAACATTTCAGTTATGCGTTTTAAAATCGAATTATCAACAATACTTTTAATATTATTGCATTATAGATTTAACTTTTGTGCATATTAATTTACATAATATACAATGTAACCTTTTTCAGCCTTGGTGTAATCATTTTCAAGCTTATGCGCAATTCGACATTTTCTTCAGGGATTTGTTGGTATCATTTTTATCACATCATCCATTTAAATGGATATACATCTATAAATTGGCAATTTAATAAAAAGAACATCTCTGTAGTTTATTATTTTCAAAAATCAGGACCACCCGTAAAACGGGTGGTTTGATCTAGCCCTATAAGGGCATA
>DAMAVY010000294.1:0-4606 GCA_032077725.1 Clostridium sp.
CATTAAATCCTGTGCTCTCTTTATATCGATGTATATATTTGTACTATCTGCTCTAGCTCTTATTATTTCGTTGAATCCTACTAAGGCTGTATTTACTGTGTTTTCGGTAAAGGAAACTGCAGGTAACGGAACCATACTACCGCTACCGTCAACCAATGAAAATGCTGAAAATGCTGGTTTATAGCCTAATCCATGTGCTACATATATAGTTCTGTCCGTTATTGTATTTGACACTGGCATAGTTGTCCTTAATATTCCACTAGTGAGTATCTTGTGTATATCATATTTACCGTCAATTACTACAACATTATCTTTATTTTTAACAGTTAGTGCACCATTTCTGATTTCAAAACCTTCACTACTTAATTTAGTATAAGTGGTTTGTAAGGCTGTTCCTCCACTAATACCACTACTTACACTATTTACGATGGCAGTTGAAGTTATTTTTTGCTCTGCAGTATCTATTCTGTTAGTGTTGCTACCCACATCTGACTGTATGTCGGTTACTTTGCTTGCTATACCATCTGCTTGTATTTTTACTTCGGCTACGCTTTCTGTAGTCTTGGTTAAATCTGTCCGTACATCAGACACTGTGCTTGTAATTTCTCCTGCTTGTATTTTTAATTGAGCTACGTTTAAGTTTGTAGTGTTTAAATCTTTTTGTACACTTGAAACTGTACCTGATATCGAGTCCGTTTGTATTTTTACTTCGGCTATATTTGAGTTTGTAGTGTTTAAATCTCTTTGTATATTTGAAACTCTACCTGATATCGAATCCGTTTGTATTTTTAATTCGGACACGCTTTCTACAGTTGCATAAGTACCAGATACAACTTCTATTAAATATATGTCCGTGATTCCAATAGAAGTGCCCTTTATACTACTTATAACTTCAATTTCTAAATAAACTCTATCGAAACTACTTGGGTCATTTCCCGTAATAATAAACGAACTTTGAACATCTGTATAATCTCCACTAACAGTAATATTCCTCAAGACGATTTCGTCTATTGGTTCAGCGGCTGCACCATTATTTTCAACAAAAATCCTAAATACAACTATAAACTTATTGGTATCACTCGTTATACCTTTTATTTTTGCCTTCACCATATATTGTGTATCTATTTTTAAGTCTTTTAAGTTGTTGTATTGTGTTAATATATACGGTGAATTTGCGGTAAGCCAGTTTTTATTACTAGAATCTGTTATAATACTATAACTCTGTGCAATGTTCCAATTAGCTATTCCGTTTGCAAAATTTCCATTAACTAATTTATTTTCACTTTGCTTTCCTACAATACTATCTACCCTAAGAGATATTTCAGCAGTTTTTGAAGCTATTTCTTCCTCTACCGTATTGCCATTTCCTAATTTTATACTAAATCCATTGGCATCCTTTACTATTTGATTTCCAAAATTTAATGTATTGTTATCTAAGTCAATAATTACTGAACCATCTGCACTAGACAATATACCTGCCTTTACTAAGGATGCGCTAAGTTCTCCTGTAAGAATACAACTTGCATTTATTTTTCCATCTATTGTGATAGCTATTGTATATGGTCCGTTATATCCATTCTTACTAAATGCAATTCCATTTTTATTCATTCTTATTACATTTATAGCACTCTCTACAACAGGATTATCCATTATTAATATTTCATTTTGCTTTGCAACTACATAACTATCTTTTATACCTTCAGCTATTAACTGTGCTGCTCTATCTGCAGATTGATTTAGAATATCACTCCAAGAGTTTCCACCTAGCTGCTTTACCACGTTATCAATGGTATCTTTAAGAGATGTTATATTGGAAAATACATTTTGCTTTGTATTCCCTAGGTCAATATCTATATACCTATTTCGAATGTTGTCATACCTATTAGCTACCATCTTTAATTTGATATTAAATCCGTAGTCAACCAGGTTAACAGTTAAAATATCTCCTTGATATATACGCTCATTAAGTTCATCATCTTTATATTGGTCGGTGTTCTCCAAAGCCACGATATCAAGTCTTAAGCTGCAGCTAGGTTTATCTATATTCTCTATCGCAAATAGATTATTACAAGCATTTCTAAGAGCTGTATATGTTTCTTCTAAAGTTTCATAACCTTCTTGATCATAGTTATTCGGACTATACTTATATTTAATATCACTGAATTCATACTCTTCTACTTTTGGATTTTCATAATTACTTTTTAAAGGTGAATACACTACTAATTCAGGAAGAGATATTCCATCAAATCCTAGTGCTCTTATACCAGTAACTACTTTTGATTCATCTATAGTGCCTGTAAAATCAGTAATATTTTTACCTGCAGCTAACTCTACGCCACGGTCTAATCCTACAGATTTATTCATTGCAATATCAAAATTATCTAATACTAAAAATCCACCCCACCTGGAAATAAAATCATTATCTTTATCACCTATTAATGCCTTAATACCCTTTTTACGCACCATTCTAGCACTAGCAATTGTATCTATATTACTTGATAAACTAAATCTATGAGGATAAAGTGTGCCACCGCTAATTTGAGCCATTGCTCCAGTTCCGGTTTTTTCTACTATATTTATGTCTTCAATCCAATTGTCATTGAAATCGAATCCAATAGCATATCCAACAATGCCTATATATTTTTTACTTTGTTTATCTATATTTTTAACTCTAAATAGCTGTTCACCCTTTTCAGTAGGTACTTTTAAAATCATGCCCTCATTTATAGGCTCAGATTTATCGAAGTCTTTTTTAAACTTTGCTTCAATGATCCATAAAGAATTTTCTGACCAAGTTGTAATTGAAGAAATAACAATATCATCTAGGACTTCTACACCATCATGACTAAAGTTAGTTTCATTTCTATTGAATATCCTTATCAATCTGTTTCACCACCTTTTCCTAAAAATAAAGAAGGAGATATCATATTAAATATCTCCAATTAGGAATAATCTCTATTTTTGTAACTGTACCACTCCAAGATACTATGTTATCTCCAACTAACAATGCAGGATAATCACCTATCTTCTTTTCATTTTGTCTTACTAGATCTTTATAAGTCCTCAATTTAACACTATTTATAGTAATATATTCTTCCACATTAATTAATGATATTTGGTTTCCATTTATGAATATGTTTATATTACCTGTTCCATATATAGTTACAATAGGTTTTGAGTAACGTGTACATAGATTACTAATAGTGCAAGTTTTATTGAGATACTTACTGCAATCAATTGTTATCATGCTGTTATTTAGCGTATATCCAAAAGGTTGACATCTAAAATCTACATTAAATTCACACCAACCACCATCTTTAACTTGATCAAAAGGGATTTCACTCATGATTTTATAGTCATAATATCTATTAGGTAAATTTGAGAATACAACAGTCCCACTCTCTTGAAAAAAATTAGCTAAACTATCGTAATCTCCACCATCATAATATACTCTACATACCTTAGTTGTAGCGCAATATGTGTCATCTGTAGTAGTTAAGCTTCCATCTATACCCAATACTTCCTCTTCTTCAATACGAGCCTTTGGGCGCACTGGAGAAGGTAATTCATCAATCTCTAATCCTGTTATTGTCATAGAACTTACTCCATTAACAATAATATAATTTACTTCATCACTCATTAATCAATTACCTCCTTAAATTGTTCTAATTCCAGTGTAACCTGATATATCTTCAATAAGTCCTCTAACGTCAGTTGCTCCATTTACCTCTACATTGTCAAATCGATTTACTACGTTCCCAGTTTCTCTAATAGCCACTACAATTGATTGTTGTAGCTTGTTGAACATATTAGCTAAGATCCTTGTATTTTCTGTGTTAGGAGTACTTGAGGTGTTATCAGTCATATTCCTAGCAATCCTTTGACTTTCAATTGCATTATATATACGTTCTCCACCTTTTAAGTTTATTATCTCTGGCCCATGTTCTCCAACAAGAGCCATTCCACTCATGGCTGAATAAGTACCTGTTGCATATTTGCTATGTCTATTTCCATCACCATCTAGATAGCTAGTAGTTACTGTAACTCTCTTATCCTGTATTTGAGCTAATTTCCTAATTATTTCATCTATATTTCTTATAGTTCCATCTTTGTTAACTTCTACTTTGATTGGAACTCCATTTAAATCCAAAATACCTTTTCTTACTTCTCCGACTTTTCCTTCTACTCCTTCTAATGCTCCAACAACAGTACCATAAGAATTTACTATATTACCATTAGTATCAACTGTAACACCCTCTGCATTTTTAAGAGCTTGCATTATTCTATTTCTACTTACTACAGTTTGCTCAGCTTCATTACTCATGGCCTTTTGAATTTTTTCACTGAAGCCAACAGTTTCAGCACTGCAATATCCATATTCATCCGTTGTTAATTTAGTCATAGCAATTATTTCGCCAGAGGTTTCGTCAACCTTAATTTGTACATTATCCCAAGTTGATGCATTGGAATTATATACTCTATATAGTCCATCTTCTGTTATTGTGTTTATGTCATCATAGTAAGCTTTAGTTTTGTTGAAATCCTCTTGTCTTTTTATATCTTTTCTTGTTAATACTTCTCCAGTGTATTTATTGATTTTTGCCAT
>DAMAVY010000295.1:0-4575 GCA_032077725.1 Clostridium sp.
ATTGACTTTGTCCATTACAATTTATAACTTTAAAGTAAAAAAGAATACCAAATGGTATTCTTTTTATAATATTTCTAGAAATTTTAGTATTTCACTTGAAAAGTTTCACCTAATATATTTTATCTTTATAATCTATAAATAATCTTTTGTTTATTCAAATAATCTCATATTTTAATCTAAATAATCTTTAAGCTTTTTACTTCTACTTGGATGTCTTAATTTTCTTAGAGCTTTTGCTTCAATTTGTCTTATTCTCTCTCTTGTTACATTGAACTCTTTTCCAACTTCTTCAAGAGTCCTAGCTCTTCCATCATCAAGTCCAAATCTAAGCCTTAACACCTTTTCTTCTCTAGGAGTTAAAGTTCTAAGTTGACTAATTAGTTGTTCCTTTAACATTGTAAATGCAGCGGCTTCTGCTGGTGCTAGAGCATCATCATCTGGAATGAAATCTCCAAGATGAGAATCTTCTTCCTCTCCAATAGGAGTTTCCAAAGACACTGGCTCTTGAGCAATTTTCATTATCTCTCTAACTTTATCTACAGTAATATCCATTTCTTGTGCAATTTCTTCAGGTTGTGGTTCTCTTCCAAGTTCCTGAAGGAGTTGTCTTGAAACTCTAATTAGCTTATTTATAGTTTCTACCATGTGTACTGGAATTCTTATGGTTCTTGCTTGGTCAGCAATAGCTCTTGTAATCGCCTGTCTAATCCACCATGTAGCATAAGTACTAAATTTAAAGCCTTTACTATAATCGAATTTTTCTACAGCCTTTATAAGTCCTAAGTTTCCTTCTTGAATTAAGTCTAAGAATACCATTCCTCTTCCTACATATCTTTTAGCAATGCTTACAACTAATCTAAGGTTAGCTTCTGCAAGCTTTTTCTTAGCGTACTCATCACCCTGTTCGATAAGTTTTGCAAGTCTCATTTCTTCTTCAGCATCTAATAGTGGAACCTTACCGATTTCTTTAAGATACATTCTAACTGGGTCGTCAAGGGCTATTCCTTCTGGTACTGATATGTCGATTTCTGGTTCTTCTTCCTCTTCTTCTTGAGGATCACCAATTACTCCAATTCCCATACTTTCTAGAACTTCATATATTTTCTCAATCTGCTCTGGGCTTAATTCAACACCCTCTATTTCCTCTATTATTTCTTTATAGGTTAAACTACCTTTTGTCTTTCCCTTTTCAATAAGTTTCTTTACGACAGATACTTTTCCTGACTTATCCTTCATTCCATTACCTCCTTTCATTTTTCTTATAGTTTTCTCGTTTCCTTTTGCATATCCATAAGCTTACGAGCTAAAGTTAATGATTCTTCTACTAATCCTTTAGATTCACATTCCCTAATTTTATTCATAACTTCTCTTTTTGACTCCTCTAATTTGTATTTTTTAATTTTCTTCACACAGTCACTAACCATTTTCTCGATTGAATCTTGATCTATATCAATTTTATATTCTTGAATTTTAATCCATTCCTTAGTAAGTTCACTGTCCTGCATTGTTTGCATTTCTATAATTTTTATTAAATCTTCTTGTGGAGTTTCACTTCCAGCTTCTATGATTTTATAGATTACTTTATGTGCTTCTAATATTAAATCTTCAGAATCTATACTCTGTAAAATTTTATCAGACAGCTCTTTATTTAATGCAAGCTTTAATATAGTCCTTCCTGCCTTAATAAAAGCAGGCTCTAAATATAATTTTTGCCCAATTTCCTTATTTATATTATCATTTCTAACATTTCCTATATTTTTATTATGACTTTTGTCTAAATATTGTAAAATGTTTTCTTCACTCACGCCACTTTTCTCTGCTACCTGTTTTATATACACAGCTCTTTCTAAAGGATGTAAATCCTCTAGCACTGGCACAACGTTTTTTAGGTACTTTACTATCATTTCCTTTTTAGAAAAGTTAATCCCACTTTCAGCTATTTTTAATCTAAAATCTATAATAGGTAATGACTTTTCTACTAATTTTAAAAATTCTTCCCTTCCATAAGTTCTAATAAATTCATCTGGATCTTTTCCCTTTGGAATTTGAAGTATCTTAAGTTCAAATCCAAATTTCTCAAGTATGCTCAGTCCTCTTTGGGTAGCGTTTTGCCCCGCTGCATCTGCATCAAAAGATACTATCACTGTGTCTGCGTATCTTTTTAATAATTTACATTGTCCTTCTGTAAGTGCAGTTCCTAATGTGGCAACTGCATTTGTGACACCATTTTGATAAAGTGATATAACATCCATATATCCCTCAACCATAATTACAGATTTAGATTTGTTATTCTTTATAGCCTCATTTAATCCATAAAGATTTATACCTTTATGAAAAATAGGTGTTTCGGGTGAATTTAAATACTTTGGCTTTGAGTCATCTAAAACTCTACCTCCAAAACCTATAACTCTCCCATTTACATCTAATACAGGAAATATAATCCTATTTCTAAACCGATCGTATATATTTCCTTTATCATTTTGGGTAGTTAATCCAAGGTCTAATATTTCATTTTCGCTAAATCCCTTTTGTTTTAAATAAGACCTTATTTCTTGCCAATTATCTAGTGCAAAACCTATACCAAATTTTTTAATAGTTGTATCATTTATTCCTCTTCTATTTAGATATTCATATGGTGCCTTAAACCTTTTTAGGTTCCTATAGAAATATCTCCCAGCCTGAATATTTAAATCATACATCCGCTTATATTTTTCTCTTGTTTCAGAGTTATTATCATCTGAAGTTTCATCCTCTAGTTTTATACCAACTTTTTCCCCAAGAAATTTTATAGCCTCGGGGAAAGTCCAATTTCTAGTTTTCATAACAAAGCTAATAACATTACCAGCTTCACCACACCCAAAGCATTTATAAATTTGTTTTTCACTTGATACTGTAAAAGATGGTGTTTTTTCACTATGAAATGGACATCTACCTGAATAATTTTTTCCTGTTTTACGTAGGCTAACTGTCTCTGAAACGATATCTACTATGTTATTTTCTTCTTTGATTCTTTGTATTATGTCTTCTGAGAACATTTGAATCCCACCTAACTCTCAAGTGATTTAAAGTTCAGTCGAATTCTTATGAGCGCCTTTTTCAGCTGAATTTATTAGAACTTATTTAAAATTTCCTTATCTCTCCTTGTTTTTAATCATCATTTTCTGATAAGATTTAGATAAATTCCTAGCTCTTATAATTCGACATTAATTTTGTAATTCCTTTTTTCCACAAAAACTTTTTACTTTAAGTTTAGTCTTTGCTATTATTATATTCTTTATAAGATATATTTTTCCTTCATAAACCACAATTTATATGAAAATAATTATCTTAAATGAATATCATTGGTTTAACTTGGTAGTTATATGTCGTTAATCAATAGAAATACTGTTAATATCATAATTTCCATTAATCTTTAACTTGGTATATATATATCTTTAAACAAATTAATACAATATTCATCACTCATTCCAGCTATATAATCAGCTACTCCCTGACTATGACCTTCTTCAATAGATATGTTTTTGTAGAATTCTGGCAGTTTATCTTCATGAGTATAAAAATACTTATATAACTGAATTAGAATAAATCTTGCTTTATCTCTTTCTTCTTTTAAAAATTCTCCATTGTATATCTCTTTAAACATAAAATCTCTAAGTTCATTAAATTTACTATCAATGTTCAAAGACAACCCTATTTGAATATTATTATTCTCTATGTTTTTAATAGTTGTATATATACAGTCTTTAACCAGGGTATCAACCCTTTCTCCATGAGTATAACCTAAAATCTCAAGTATATGCTTCGGGATATTTTCCATTGATAAAATTCCTGCTCTTAAGGAATCATCTATGTCATGATTTACATATGCAATTTTATCACTATATTTAACAACTTGACCTTCTAGTGTAAATGCCTTCTCACTACTATTAGAGAATCCACTATGATATAAAATACCATCTAGCACTTCCCTGGATAAATTCAAACCTTGTCCATTATTTTCTATCCTAGTAAGTACTCTAATGCTATTTCTATTATGACTAAATCCACAAGGTAGTATTTCATTTAAAACTTCTTCCCCACTATGCGCGAAAGCAACATGCCCTATGTCATGTCCAAGAGCTATAGCTTCAATTAAATCTTCATTTAATCCTATCCCTTTACCTATAGTTCTTGCAATTTGTGCTACCTCTAAAGTATGAGTTAGTCTTGTTCTATAATGATCATTCCAGGTTTTTATATAAACCTGTGTCTTCCTTTTTAATCTTCTGAAGGATTTACAGTGTATAATTCTGTCTCTGTCAATCATATATGTAGTTCTCACCTGATCTAACTCTTCTCGTCTTTCTCTTCCCATGGAATTTTTAGATTTTGACCCTTCAGGTATTATAATATTTTCCTCACTCATCTCAATTCTTTCTCTAACGTTCATTATTACACCTACCTTACTATATTTATACTAATAATAAAATTCTATGATTAAAAAGATTTGAATTTATACTAATACTTAGAAACTATTATTAAAATAAAATTATGAAAAACAAGATAAAATTTACATTAATTTAGAATTTTTTTATT
>DAMAVY010000296.1:0-2320 GCA_032077725.1 Clostridium sp.
CACTATGGGGAGTTACTGCAATAATCATATCTGCTTTAGGACATATTACATTTATCATTTCATCAACTTGCTTGTCTGCTAAAATACCAATTATAAGTACTAATTTCTTATATTTAAAATATGTATCTATACTTTCAGATAATTTTTTTATTCCGTCTATATTATGAGCTCCATCGATTACAACTAGTGGATCCCTTTTCATGATTTCTAGTCTGCCTGGCCATTTAACTTCTCGAAGTCCACTTAGTATACTCTCTTTTGTAATGTTAATTCCCATTTCCATAAGAGCTTCTAAGCTATTAATTACCACATTGCAATTTTGAACCTGATGAGTTCCAAGTAGTGCTAAATCGATATGGTAATTATTGTTTTTTGTGATAACCTTTATGTTTTGAATAATATCTTTATCCTTAAAGTCCTTTACCCCTACAAATGTAGCATCTTCCCTTCTTACCTTTACTAAAGGGGATTTTCTAACATTGCAAATATCTTCTATTATCTTTGTAACACTATCTTCTTGAGGGTATAATATTACCTTTGTGTTACTTTTTATAATTCCACCCTTTTCAAAGGCAATTTCTTCTATAGTATTTCCCAAATATTGCATATGGTCAAAACTTATAGAACCAATTATTGAAAGTATTGGATTTATCACATTAGTAGAATCAAGTCTTCCACCAAGGCCTACTTCAACTACCGCAAAGTCTACATTTTTTTCGTAAAAATATAAGAATCCTGCACAGGTTATAATTTCAAATTCAGTAGGATTTCCAAAGCCTAGTGATTCAACTTCTGTAACTACTTTTGAAACTGCTGTAACAATATGTGCAAGTTCTTCCTTTGGAATATTTTTATTGCTTATTTGTATACGTTCTTCAAATTCTTCAATGTATGGAGATATATAACATCCTACCTTATAACCACTATGTATTAGTATATTCGTAAGCATTGCCGTTGTTGAACCTTTTCCATTAGTACCGGCAACATGAATAGTTTTTATCTTTTTATGTGGATTTCCTAATAATTCCAATATTTTCTCTGTTCTTTCTAGACCAAGTTTACTTCCAAACTTAGCAGTTTCCTTTATATAATTAATAGCTTCAGTATAATTCATAATGGCGCCTCCTGAAATCTAATTTTTCTATTTTATTTTACATCATAACATATGTTTACTCAATCATTAATAACTTATAATTATCAATATATTTCATCATTTAATGGTTTTGTATATTGGGGCAAATTTTAATAATTTCACTTTATAAAAGCATGAACTACGCCAAAACAATTTACAACTATTTAGAAATTCCATAAAAAAAATAAGTAATGCCACACTGAAGGCATTACTTATTTTTTTATTATATCTAGCCACGGTAACACTTTAGCATCTTTTGAGATAGTGTTACCTTTAGCTTCTATTAAAAATTTTATGCTATTGTAATTTTGCTATACTTTCTAAAACTGAATTATACATTTCTTTGTACTTTTCACCCTTAGCTTTTTCTTCTTCTACAACAGCTTCTGGAGCTTTAGAAACAAATCTTTCATTAGCAAGCTTTTTCTCTACTCTTTCTATCTCTGCCACCCATTTAGATTTTTCTTTATTTAATCTTTCAAGTTCTTTTTCTGCATCTACAAGTTCTAATAGTGGCATATAAATTTCTGCACCTTTAGAAACAACTGATACTATATTTTCAGGAGCTTCTTCTTTAGAATTTAGTATTATTACTTCACTAGCAGAAGCTAATTTTTCAAAATAAACTTTTCCATCTACAAAAGCATCTGAAGCTTCAGTAGCATAGATATAAGTTCTGACTTTTCTTGAAGGTGGTACATTCATTTCAGCTCTAGCATTTCTTGTATTTCTAATGGCATCTATAATATAGTTCATATATTCTTCTGCCTTTAAATCCTCAAGACTACTATCAAATTCTGGCCATTTAGAAATAGTAATTGACTCACTTTCTTTAGTTAAATGAATGTAAATTTCTTCTGTAATATATGGCATTACTGGATGTAGTAATTTTAATCCAGAAACTAATACTTTATGAAGAACATTTAGAACTATTCCCTTAGCTTCTTCATCTTCACTGTATAGTGATGGTTTTGCAAGTTCAATATACCAATCACAGAATTCATTCCACATGAAATCATGAGCCTTTTGAACTGCAATTCCTATTTCAAACTTATCTATATTCTCTGTAACCTCTTTTGTAACAGTGTTAAGCCTTGATAAAATCCATCTATCAGCAACTGAATAATTTTGTGAGTCTTTGTATTTTTCCATAAGAGCTTCATCAGAGTACATCATAACAAATCTTGA
>DAMAVY010000296.1:2330-4571 GCA_032077725.1 Clostridium sp.
AATCTTATTTGCAAAGTTTCTAGCTGCTTCAACTCTTGACTCATAAAATCTAATATCACTTCCAGGAGCATTACCTGTAGCTAGAGAAAATCTAAGTGCATCAGCTCCATAGTTGTCTATAACTTCTAGAGGGTCAACGCCGTTATCAAGTGATTTAGACATCTTTCTACCTTGATCATCCCTAACCATCCCATGGAAAAATACTGTTTTAAAAGGTATAGCATCCATGTTGTATAGACCTGAAAATATCATTCTTGCAACCCAGAAGAATATTATGTCTCCACCAGTTACTAAAGTACTTGTTGGATAGAAATATTTTAAATCCTCTGTGTTATTTGGCCAACCAAGTGTTGAGAATGGCCATAATGCTGAACTAAACCAAGTATCTAAAACATCACTTTCTTGCTTTAGATTTTCAGAATTACATTTTGTACAATGAGTTGGAGCTTCTGTTTGTACTATGATTTCACCACAATCTTTGCAGTACCATACTGGAATTCTATGTCCCCACCATAACTGTCTTGAAATACACCAATCTTGAATATTTTCCATCCAATTGTAGTATATTTTTTCAAATCTCTCTGGAATAAACTTAATTTCTTTTTCTCTTACTGCTTTAATTGCAGGTTCTGCAAGAGGTTGCATTTTTACATACCATTGTTTTGAAAGCATTGGTTCAATAGTGCATCCACATCTATCATGAGTTCCAACATTATGACTATGATCCTTAACTTTAACTAAATATCCTTGTTCTTCTAAGTCTTTTATCATAAGCTTTCTAGCTTCATATCTATCAAGACCTGAATAGTTTCCATAACCTTTAGAAATAGTTCCATTTTCTTCAATAACAACAATTTCTTCAAGGTTATGTCTTTTTCCTACTTGATAATCATTAGGATCATGAGCTGGAGTTATTTTAACGCAACCAGTTCCAAATTCCATATCTACATAATCATCAGCAATAACTTGGATTTCTCTATCTACTAATGGTAATTTAAGCTTTTTACCTATTAAGTGAGTATATCTTTCATCCTTTGGATTTACTGCTACTGCTGTATCTCCAAGTAGTGTTTCTGGTCTAGTAGTAGCAATTTCAACTACTTCATCACTACCTATAACAGGGTAATTAATATGCCAGAAATGCCCTGCTTGCTCTTCATATTCAATCTCTGCATCTGAAATAGCTGTCATACATTTAGGGCACCAGTTTGTAATCCTATTTCCTTGATAAATTAATCCATTTTTATATAATTTAACGAAAACTTCCCTTACAGCACTGCTTAAATTTTCATCCATAGTAAAGGCTTCTCTTGTAAAATCTGCAGAACATCCCATCTTTTTAAGTTGATTTCTTATCCTATTTCTATATTCATCTGTCCATTCCCAAACTTTTTCTAAAAAAGCTTCTCTACCCATTTCTTTTTTCTTAAGGCCTTTTTGAAGTAATGATTTTTCAACTCTTACCTCTGTAGCAATACTTGCATGGTCCTCACCAGGAAGCCATAGTGCACTATATCCTTGCATTCTCTTTGTTCTAATAAGAATATCTTGTAGGGTATTATCTAGTGCATGACCAAGATGTAACTGACCTGTAATATTTGGTGGTGGCATAATTATTGTGTAAGGCTTCTTGTTTTTATCTACCTCAGGTGTGAAAAATCCACTTTCTTCCCACCACTGATAAAGCCTTTCTTCAAACTCTTTAGGATCATAATTCTTTGCTATATTTTTATTTTCATCCATTACTACTCCCTGCCCTTCTATTATTTTTTTCCCAATGAATATTAATAATGATTTTAATTAATCTTTGTATATATTTTTATCTTAAGTTATATTTTAAACCTAAATTAAAACAAACTTATTTTAAAAATAAAAAAAGCGCTACCATCCCCAAAGGACGACAGCGCGCGTTACCACCTTTATTTCTCAAAATTTCTTTTAAGACTCTCTTAATTTTAACGATGAGGAACCACCGTCTCTAGCTACTATAATTTCGCTAAAGCAACTCCGAAGCTACCTTCAAAATACTTCCTATAGGAAACCTCTCAGCCTCTGAGTTTCCCTCTCTTAATATTTCATATTCCTACTCCTCTTCATCACAGTCAATTTATATATATCTCTTTTATAATATTATAAGCAATATTATGTTTTTGTCAACATAATTTAAAAATAAAACATTATTATCTCTCATTCATTTTAATGTAAAAACATTACTAAAACTTTTGTATGCCCTTAGTATAT
>DAMAVY010000297.1:0-4529 GCA_032077725.1 Clostridium sp.
TTTCTCCCTGGATATTGTGTTCTTCTTGGATACCCCAAAGCAAGTTCACTAAATGAGTTATCTATGGTTGAAAGAACTCAATATTTAACTGATATGACGCTAATAGGAGATGCTATTATGAAAGTATGTAATCCATTAAGAATTAATTATTCTATCTTAATGAATTTAGATCACTATTTGCATGCACATATTGAAGCTCGTTATGCCTCAGAACCTGATGAGAATAAGTGTAGACCATCTTATTTTTACCCAAAGGAACAAAGATATAGCAGTGAGTATGAATATTCAGATGAAAAGTATGGTGATTTAAAAAGAAGCATAACTCAAAACTTATTAGAATTAATGAAAAATGGTAATTACTAGATATTGTAAGTGTTTAATTAAAGCTAATTAATAAACAGTGTGAGAAATTGTTATTTGAAAACTGAAAACTACGGTGTTTGGTAAATATGTTAAATGCGGATAAAATGAAAGTATTTAAATTACAATTGTAGAATATGGCCAAGTAAAGATTATTTATATTTTATTAAGTGGAGGTATATATGGGAAAAGAATTATCAGAAATGACGCTAGAAGAATTATGGGAGTTATTCCCTATCATATTAAAAGAGCATAATACAGATTATACAAATTGGTATGAAATTGAAAAACAAAGACTTTTAAATTGTATTGATAAAAAAGATATCATACGCATTAATCATATAGGAAGTAGTGCCATTGAAGGGTTGATTTCTAAGCCAACAGTGGACATTTTATTGGAAATAGATAATGAAAGTAATCTTGAACAATTAACTAGTACCCTACTAAATGATGGTTGGGGAATGATGTCATCGGAAAAAAATCCATGTATGCACATGGCATTCAATAAAGGATATACAAAAGAAGGCTTTGCAGAAAAAGTATATCACTTGCATGTTCACTACTATGATAACTGGAATGAATTATATTTTAGAGACTACCTTATGGACCATGAAGAAGTTGCTAATGAATATGGCAAACTTAAATTAAGACTAATGGAGAAATATAAGCATGACCGAGACGGATATACAGCTGCTAAATCTGATTTCATTATGAAATATACAGAAAAAGCAAAAGAAGAATATGCTGATAAATATAATTCCCCAAATGAGTATAATCTACAGTAAATTCTAAAACTCTAATAAGTTATTTAATGATTTCAATATAGGATAATTGCTTTTTGTACCATTCATATTCATAATAATTTTTCTTAACACATATAGTTTATAGAAGGTTAATATGGAGAAGGCGAATTGGTGTGAAAAAATTAGTGGCTGCAGTACTAGGCTTTATAGTAGTGCTATTTTGTTTTGTTGCATTTAACTACTCTGAGAAAGTAGATAGTGATGATAAATATGCTACAAATGGTTACAAAAGTTCAAATGAAGAATTTGATTTAGACAAAATGCCAATTATTGAAAATAGAGACGTGATAGATTTCATTATTCGTAGAGCTAACTCAAATGAAAATGAAGTCAAATTCTGTATGGATGCGGTAGGTATTGAAGGAATAAAAATACTACCAGATATTAAAGATGATGTATATGAATCAGGAAAGCTATGTGTTCAAAATTCAAGGTTTCAAATTAGTGATGAATTGTTAGAGGATATCTATGATTTAATTAATGGTTATGGAGCTAGGACATCCTTCTGTGTAGTATGTATGGATGATAATATGAGCTTTGGATATAATCCCGATATAACTTTTCAAACAGCTAGTACAGTTAAGGCTCCTTTTGCACTATATTGTTTTAAAAAGATTTCAGAAGGTAAGGCATCTTTAAGTGAAAAAATCGTCTATGAACCAAGGTTTTACGTTGAGGGAGCAGGAGTCATTTCATACAATTCTGCTGGTACTGAATATACCATAGAAGAATTACTATTTAATACTATCCATTATAGTGACAATACATCATATAGTATGATTCATAACTACCTTTGGGATGAAGGCTATAATGAAATGCTTAAGGAGCTCGGATGTAAGGAGTTTTATTTGAAAAAGGGATATATATGGGGGCAGGCCAGCGCTAGGAGTAGTGTGATTATATGGCAAGATATATACAATTTTAGTAAACAGTGTGATGAGGGACAATCATACCTAAATATGCTTAAAAGTACTCAGTTTAGCTATATTAGACAAGCTCTTGAAGAATATGAGGTAGCTAGTAAATATGGATGGATTGAAGAGCATTGTCATGATACTGGAATTGTGTTTGGGGAAAAACCATATATAATAGCTATAATGACTGATAGCGGTGGAAATTGGGCTGGAAGTGAACAAGTTATTCGGTTAAGTACATGCATAGATAAAGTGATGAAGGAATATAATCAATGGTTAAATAATAGAATTAGTTTTGAAGACAAAATTCAATAAATAATTTATTATTATTGAATTTATAGTTAATAATGCGGAATCGTATTGAAAATGATGTAAGGTTTCATGAAAGTGTTGATATTATTATAAAATTAACAAAGTAATTTTAAAAATGTGTTTACAAAACTAATTATAAAGAATAGTATATAGAAGATAATAAAATTTAATATCTCGTTAGGTGAGGTTACTACATGGATATACGCTACTACCCAGAAATATCGAGAGATACCAATGGGTCAGCAAGTACTATCGAATTAAGGTTTTACTTAATGTAGCTGACAACATTCATAGTTATATGAATGCTTAAGTTCAAAGCTGTGCAGAGCTAAAACTCAACGAATGGAGAAAATAGTAGTTTTTTTGTTGAGCATAAATCTCTTCGTTCGTTGTGATGGAGAGATTTTTTTTATTTGTTTAAATATGGAAAAAAAGGAGGTGGCTACTCGTGGGTGATGGTCCGAGTGATAGTATTATTAAAAATCAAAACAGAATATTAATTGTTATTCTTACGGGTAGCTACCCTTTGAATAACAATGACTAAGGGAGGTCGTTGTTATGGAATTAAAAAAAACTATTAATACTTTTGACACAAATTATATTGAACCAATTTTTAAAACATTTAATACTTCATTAAATGGTTTAAGTGAAGAAGAAGCTGAGAACAGGTTAGAGAAACATGGTCTAAATGAAATGGATAGCGAGAAAAAGAAATCTCCAGTTGAAAGATTGTTTGAAAATATTAAAAATCCATTGGTAATACTCTTATGTGGACTTGCTTTGGTATCATATATTACTGGTGATTTAAGAGCCACTTTAGTTATGTGTGCAATGGTGGTTTTAGGCATAGTGTTAAAATTTGTACAAGAACTAAGAGCTGATAATTCAGCAGAACAGCTTAAAGCTATGGTAAATATTACGGCTACTGTAATTCGGGATGGAGTACAGAAGGAAATACCATTAAAGATGTTAGTTCCAGGTGATATTATACATTTATCATCAGGAGATATGGTGCCAGCAGATGTACAAATTATATCTTCTAAGGATTTATTCATCAATCAATCCTCTCTTACAGGTGAATCATTACCAGTAGAAAAATTTTTAACTGAAATTGAATATAAAAACCCATTAGAAAACCCAAATTTATGTTTTATGGGTTCTAATGTTGAAAGTGGAACTTCCATAGCGGTTGTTGTTACAACTGGAAGGAAAACTTATTTTGGCCAGTTAAGTAGCAAGATTACTGGAGAACGTGCAATGACAAGCTTTGACAAAGGCATAAATAAATTTACATGGCTGATGATTAAATTTATTTTTGTTTTAGCTCCTGCTGTGTTCTTAATTAATGGTTTTGTTAAAGGAAACTGGGGTGAGGCTTTTTTATTTGCAATTGCAGTTGCAGTTGGACTAACTCCAGAAATGTTACCAATGATAGTTACTGTTAATTTATCAAAGGGAGCTATAACTCTGTCAAAGAAAAAGGTTATAGTAAAAAAATTAAATGCTATACAAAATTTTGGAGCTATGGATGTATTATGTACTGATAAAACAGGAACAATAACTTGCGGCAAAGTTGTCTTACAAAGGCACTTAAATATATATGGAGAAGAAAGTGACAGAGTATTAAAATATGGATATATAAACAGTTTCTATCAGACAGGTTTAAAAAATCTTATGGATGTAGCGATCCTTGAGCATAAGGATGATGGCGAAGATTTTGATATAGCTGATAAGTATGAAAAAATTGATGAAATTCCTTTTGACTTTATAAGAAAGAGAATGTCAGTAGTAGTTAAAAATAAGAGAATGGAAGATGTTTTAATCTGTAAGGGAGCTGTTGAGGAAGTTTTAAGCTTATGCAATAAATACGAAACAAAAGAAGGAACAGAGCCATTCATTGGAAAAATGACTGAAGAAATTAGTACAATTGTTACAGAATTAAATGAAGAAGGATATAGAGTAATTGCTGTAGCATATAAGATTACAGAAGATTATAAAGTGGAGTACTCTGTTAAAGATGAAAGTAAACTTATATTACTTGGATTTATGGCGTTTTTAGACCCTCCAAAAGAAACTTCAGCAGAAGCTATTGCAAAATTCCATAAGTACAATGTGGATGTTAAGGTACTTACAGGGGACA
>DAMAVY010000298.1:0-4526 GCA_032077725.1 Clostridium sp.
CCTCTGACCTTAGATATATCAATGGATTGAACCATATTACCCCAAATAAAACTTAAGTTAAAAATGGTTTGCAATACTAATTGTATAAAATAAATTAATTAAAAATTAATGATTGAATGCAATAATATCAATGGTTTGAAGGGAATAAATATATTATTTTAAAAAACAAGTTAAAATATATTAAAAACGTGAATAACAAATTATAATTATGGAAATACTAAATAAATGCATAAAGTATGCCTTCGGAGGAAACTATATTTGTGTAAGCTTGCAAATATTATTTTTTTGGAGGTTATTTATATGGAACAAAGATGGGGTATAAATACCAATATGAGTGGTGTTTATATTATAGTATGTACTGCTAATAACAAATTTTATATAGGTTCATCCGGATGTTTAGAAGAAAGATATGAGGAACACAATCAAGATAGTAAAATTGCAAATTTCAAGATAAAAGAAATGAATGCTGATGTTATTAAATATGGTAGTGATAGCTTTATATTTGATGTATTATGTACTTGTAATTATAAAATTACAACATTGCTAGAAAGCTATTTTATAGAAAAATATGAAGCTAAAGTAAAAGGGTATAATAAAATCAATGCATCTAAAAATTTAAAAAAAAATAGTTGCAAATACAGGTATACATATATATTGCAAGAAGAAATATTAGATTCAAAATATAACAATTTACTAGATTTATTTATGGTTGATATATTTGATTATAGAAGAAGCAAAAGTAAAATTATGATACCACTAGGTGATCTTATAACAATTTTAGAAGTGGATTATAAAATTAATTTATCAATAGATTTAATGCCAATACTTAAGATAATTTATAAATTAGATTTAGATGTTTATATAAAACAGAAAGATAATAGTGTTTATATAATAAGTGGGAACCAAATTTTTAGTTTATTGAATGCTAATCGCATACATAGCTTTTTAAAAAGTGATACGCCAATAGACGAAAAATTAAAGTTAAATCTTTGGAATACAAGAAATTTAAATGATATAATACTTGAATGTCCTGCATTGAAAAAAGAGATTAAATGTAGTGTAAATATTAATGATAGTACCGAATTTAAATATAAATATAAAATTACTGATATTAGATATACTTGCTACCTTCACATAAAAAAAGAATATTATTAAAAAATGATTGAATGCAAGTAGGAAGCAATATAACTTTACTAGTTAAATTTTGCATAATAAATCACAGTAATATAAACAATTCAAAATTCTAATTTATCACCTCTATACAATTATTACCATATAATGGTATAATTGAACATAATACTGTAATATTGGAGGTTGATATTGTGAAAAGAATTTTAAGTATACTTTTAAGTTTATTAATGCTATTTTCATTAGTTGGATGTGGTAGTTCAGGGAAAAAGGAATTTGAGTCTATAACTAAAGGTATAGAAAATAGTGATCCAGTTAAAGTTGACATATCTGTAGAGGGAGAAGTTATTGAAATTGATAGTGATGGTGATGACATAAACCAAATAATTATAGCAATAAATGGAAATGAAGATTATCTATTTGAGGTACCAGAATATTCCCTTAGTAATAACAATTATGGAGCAAGGGATTCTGAAGGCAAATATATAACTCAATTACCTACTTTAGAAATAGGGGACAATGTTAAAGTGGAAGCTGGAGAAATACAATATTTAGTTCCTGATGATAGCGATGAAAGAAATAAGCCTTATATAATAGGGCATAAAAGATTGACGGTTGCAAAGATAAAATGACAGTAAAGAATAAACTAAAAGAAATAAGAATGAGAGAACATATGATGGATCAAAAATCATTTTCTAAAATGATTGGTATAAGTAATACAACTTATAATAATTTAGAATTAGGAAAAGTACAAGGGAATATAGAAACCGCTTTAAAAATTGCAAAGGCTCTTAATCTGAAAGTTGAAGATATATGGCAACTGGAGGATTAAGAGCCTTCTTTTTTATCCATACAATACCAAATTAAAAATAAAATATTATTTTAGAGATATTATCTTAAAGTTGGTAACAACTTTGTGCAAAGTACATACATTGTTAGTAAGAAGAAGGAAAAAGGAGAACAATTTCACATGATTTTAGGAGTAGATATAGGTAGCTTTGCTACAAAAACCTCAAAAGGATGCTATTTTGAATCAAGATGCTCAAATGTAGGAAATTTTCTAGACAATTCATATAATTTTAGCTTGAATGGACAAAATTACTACACTGAACAAGGAATGTTTGATACTGAATATAGAAAAATTAAAAGAGAAAATTATCTTAAGTTTTTATTTGCAGCTCTAGCAATATCTAAATCAGATATTAAAGTTGATATGGTTTTAGGATTACCAATAAGTCAATTTAAAAATGATAAAGATGAATTAATAAGATTTATTAAAGATAATTACCATTTAAAGGGTAGTATGCAAGGGAAGACATTAGAGTATTACATTACTGGTATAGAAATATACCCTGAAGCAATTGGAACTGTTCCACAAGACTATGAGGGAATTATAGTGGACATTGGTGGAAGAACTACTGATGTATGTATGATAAGTAAAGGCAGAGAAGGAAAGAAGAAAATTAATAATGCTATAAGTCTTAATAGTGGGACCATAGAACTTTACTCTAACTTTATAAATATTATTAATGCTAGATATAGTTTAGATCTAAAATTCTGTGATGCTGAAAGAATCCTTAGAAATGGTTTAAAAATTGAAGGTGAAAGAATAGATATAGGATTTGCTAAAGAAGTATTTAAAAACTTCATCCAGGAGCTAATTAAACAATTAAATTTAGAATATAGCTTAAAATCCAATGATGTTACTTTTACCGGAGGAGGTTCCGAACTTCTAGAAGGATTAATTAAAAAGAATATAAAAAATGCGACCATACTTAGTAATAGCATATATGCTAATGCAGAAGCTTTTGAAAAAGTTGGAAGGGAGATATGGTTATGAAGATAAGTGTAAGTTTTAAAAATAATGATTTAGAAAAAGAGATATATCAGTATGTTATTCAAAAAATGAATTACTCAGTTTATATAAAAGAGCTAGTAAAAGAAGATATGGAGAATAACGGCAAACTTAAATCTAAAGATGTTCATGCCATAAATAACGGCAACAAAATGGGCATAGAGTGGTAAATTTACGCATAAAAAGAACCTAAATCCATATAGGTGGACTTAGGCCAAGTAACTTGTACGTTACGTTGTACACTACAAGTATATGCAAGTGTATATAAAATGGTTCTTTATATTTTCAAAAATAAATAACTATTAACAATTTGTTTATAATTACATTACAAATTTAACAGCAAATTCAAAAAGTGCGTAAATTCCAACATATGCCCAAATACTCAACTGAAGCACCTCCGATAAATTTAATTAATATAATTTAATATTGATAGTTTAACCGATTTCCAAAATAATTATTCATGGAGGAATGATGTGAATGAAAAGGAATTTAATAAATTGTTTAGTAGAAAAATCTAATATAGAAGTGTCTATGAGTTTTGAACAATATAGAAGTTATAGAGATGGTGAATTAAACTTAGCAGAAATAAAGTTGATTAATGATTTAGATATAGATTTAGGAAAACTAGATATAAATAGTTACAGAATCTTGGTTATTGTAATAGCAGGAGTTATTAGTTTAATAAGTGCTAATCCAACTATAGCTTATGCTTCAGGACTTGATAGTATAAATAATATGGGAATGAAATTTTTAGATATAATCCGAACTGGTATGTACTGGGTATGTATTATAAAAGGTAGCCTTGACGTAGGTAAAGAACTAACCAGAGGTGGAGATAATATGGGGAACATAGGAAAAATAGTAGTTAAATATGTATTAGCATTTGCAACTTTATTTCTACTTCCATGGTGTTTTGATACTGTTCGAGATACCTTTGCACAATAGGAGGTGCTGATATGATTAAGAAATTTGCATTAGGTTTAGCAGTCGGAATAATTGATAATTCATATTGGGTAACACTACCTATAGCAGTAATAGCACTAATATTATATATAGCAGGACTAAAAAAGGCCGGTAAGTATGTAAGTGTATCTTTTGTAGTATATTTTATTCTCCAGTGTTTAAAGGCGGGGATGTAATTGAAATTAAAGAGTATAAAATTAAGTAACTATTTTCAATTGGTGAAGCCTGAGTATATATATATTCAGGTTATACCTCACAAATCAATACGCAATTACAATAGCAGCAATATAGCAAAAGCTATAGCTCATACTTATAGAAGTATAAATAAAAGAATTAGAAGAGAAAAAAATAAACTATTCTTTGAAACTGAATTTAAAATATCCTACATTATTGATATAGAGAATAACAATGCTGATTTCTATTTTCTAGTGCCTAAACCTTTTGTGAATATTATCTTAGAGAAGATTAAAGAAATATGGAACAAAGCTACAGTCAATATTTTAGATAAACCCTTAAATCCAATCTCACAAAATAGCGAGTTTTATCAACTTAGTTACAAAAAAGAGGATGCTTTATCCTT
>DAMAVY010000299.1:0-4520 GCA_032077725.1 Clostridium sp.
ATAGTCCTGTTTTTATATTCTTCAGAAAAAATTAAGCTTGTTATCATAATTGTAAGATATAAAGGTAGATTAAAGGCGTTTATCCTAACACCTTCTAGAAGAAAAACTGCATCATATTCCGTGCCATTACTACTGTTATAAAGATTTAAAAGTAGAGGTAATGCACATATCAAAACAATTAAACTCCCTAAATATATATATGTCATTTTGTTCCGTGATACTTTATAAAGTTCACTTTTCATATAATTAATCATTTACTTGTCCTCCTATTAAGTTAATAAAGTAATCTTCTAAATTTGTACCTTTTACATTTATTGATAGCAACTTAATATTGTTATTAACAATAAGGGTGCTTACAATAGATGGATTCTCAGTAAATTTATAAACTTTTATTAAATTATTAGGGAAAACTTGATACTCAGTACAGTTTAATTCTTTTTCAAGTAATGCGGTGAGCTTTGAGGCGTCATCAACCTTTATTTCCAGACACTCTTTACACTTATCATGAAGTTCCGCTGCTGATATTTCTTCAAGAATATTTCCTTTTTCAATAAAGCCATAATGAGTTGCCATGGTTGAAAGTTCCGTTAAAATGTGACTAGATATGATAACAGTAATGCCTTTTTCCTCATTTAGTCTAAGGATAAGATGTCTTATTTCAGCAATTCCCATAGGGTCAAGTCCATTTATTGGTTCGTCAAGAATTAAGAAATCTGGATTATTCATCATTGCTAGAGCAAGTCCTAAACGTTGCTTCATGCCGAGAGAAAAATCCTTGAAATTTTTCTTTCCTGTATCACTTAACCCAACTTCTTGTAAAATGGAGTCAATACATTCTTTACCTGCAATTCCTCGCTGAAGTCTGTAATACTCAAGATTTTGCTTTGCTGTAAAATAGGGTATAAAGCCTGGAGTTTCAATGATTGCTCCTGTTCTTTTACGAACTTTGTTTAGACCTGCTTCCGTGGTTTCATGGAATAACTGAAGTTCACCTCCATTTTGAAGGGTTTGTCCTGTAATTAATCGAAGGAGGGTTGTCTTCCCCGCACCGTTTCTACCTACCAAACCATAAATTTGACCTTTTTCAATGGAGATATTCACATTATTTAAAGCAACAAAATTCCCGTATTGCTTTTTCAGATTCCGTGTAACTAAAATTTTCTCTTCCATTTATATCATCCTTTCTTAATAGTTAAACTATTTATTATGAAGTTCAGTTTCATATTCATTTAGTGGAGTAAGTTCCAAGGATAAATCAAGACCTTTGACTGTTACTCAAGGACACTCCGCCTCATATGCATTGGTGGAGTTTCTCTGGAACTAAATTAAAGACTTGGATTCTCACTTAACTTCATTCAATAACTAAATTATAGGATACAAACTGTAAGAAACACTTAATTAAACATAAAGAAATCATAAAGTTACTAATCTGCCATTTTAAAGCCGATACCCCAAATTGTTTTAATATATTCATTATTTTTATCGTATTTTGCTATCTTATTACGGATATTACTTATATGTACGTTCACTGTGTTATCCTCACCGTAATATTCATCATTCCATATTTTCTTATATAGGTTTTCTCTTGTAAAAACTTTGTTTGGATAACTCATTAGAAGTTGTAGTATTTCAAATTCCTTAACTGTGAGCATAACGTCATTTTCACTTATAAGCAATTTCATTGAATCCTTTTCAAGGACTGCATTTTTATAACTTAGAGAATTTTGAAGGGATTCATTCTTAGAAAATACTTTATATCGTCTTAGCTGAGCTTCAACTCTTGCCAGAACTTCACTTAATTCAAAGGGCTTTGTGATATAATCATCTGCCCCTAACTTTAATAAATTAATTTTATCTTCTAAATCCGATTTGGCTGACGAAATGATCACAGGCATGGTTTTTGTCTTTCGGATTTCTTTGATTAAATTTTCGCCTGTGATTCCTGGAATCATTAAATCCAGTATAACAAGATCATATTTATTCATATCAATGCACATTTTTGCTTCACTGCCTGAATAAGCACTAAAGACTTCATAGGCATTTTTCCTTAAAAATGTACACAATAATTTATTTATATCTTCATCATCTTCAACTATTAGTATTTTAGAGGTGTTTAACATAATCTCACTCTTTTCTCAGATATTTGTTAAAATCAGTATATCATAGCAAACAGACATTTTACCATTATTATATAGATGTATGGTATTATTTATATATAGAAAAGGTGAATTATAACATATGGCTTAGACAAATATAAGCAAGGTAGAATAGGAAATAACAGTGAAATTTTAGTACAATTTTTATATAGAGGTGAGAGAAATGGATTTTATTCAGAACTTGCAAAGTTCATTAGACTATATGGAAGCTCATATATTAGAACAGATTACATATGAAGAAGTTGCAAATCATGTCTATATGTCAAGCTATCATTTTCATAGGACATTTAGTTTAGTAACTGGTATTACGGCAAACGAGTATATGAGGAATAGAAGACTTTCCATGGCAGGGCAGGAATTATCTATGTCAGATACCAAAGTAATTGATATTGCTTTTAAATATGGATATGATTCTCCTGAAAGTTTTACAAAGGCATTTACAAGATTTCATGGTGTTACCCCTAATGTGGCAAGGCGTGCAGGTATGAAATTAAAATCTTTTAATCGCCTTCTTATTAAAATAAAAGTGGAAGGTGGTACTGTTATGGACTATAGAATTGAAAAGCGAGAACAATTTAAATTATTAGCTAAGGTTGAAAAATTCAGAAATGAGATAATTTCAGAGGAGGGGAATACTGAAATTCCAGATTTTTGGAAAAGGTGTAGTGAAAATGGCGTATTTAATGTTCTAAAACAAAACACTATGAAGAATGATATTTATGGAGCTTGTGCACCAATATCAAAGGAAAGTAAACATTTTGACTATGGTATTGCCATGGAATTTAGTGATGGAAATGTACCAGAGGGATATACCATATGGGAGGTAAAACCTACGTTATGGGCAGTATTTAAATGCATTGGTGAAAATCCAGATTGCATAGGCGAAACATGGGGGAAAATCTTTTCAGAGTTTCTTCCAGGTTCAGAGTATAGTATCCTTGATGATACCGATTTTGAATTGTATTCAGATGAGCCTAACTCAGAATGTTTTTGTGAAATATGGATCCCTGTTGAGAAAAAGACATCTGCGTAATAGATATTATCTTTGATATGAGTATAAATTTGTCTTGTAATTTATTGTAAGTAATTTTTTGAAAGATGTAATAAAACAAAATAGAATAGCTTCTTAAAACACCGTATTATTCATGTGTTATATTATTCTAATTCTAATTCTAATTCTAATACCCTATAAGATAGATAATAACAAAAGTCTATCTTATAGGGTATTTTTACATTCAATAAAAACGACAAAACCCGCAAACCCGCCTGGCGACAACAACTATTTAACATTTTAAAATGTTAAATAGTTAAAATGTAAAAATTTTAAAAAGTTAAAGTTTTAAAAAGTTAAAAAGTTTCCAAGTTTTAAATAGAACTATTTCTATAGAAAAAAATTTAGATTAACTCACCCTTTGATATAATTACTGCTTTTCCACCAACCATAATCTTTGGATTATTCTTATTAATGAGTCTTGTAGTTATATGGGAAGGTCTGCCCATACTATGGCCCTGAAGAAAAGTATAATCGTAATTAAACTCATTAATAACTTTATTTTTAAACAGATAATATGTTAATGCTCCGTTTGAAGTTCCTGTGGCAGCTTCTTCATCAATACCAAAGAGGGGACAGAAATTTCTGCAAAGGGCTGTACCATCTTCAGTCTCAAGAGTAAATGCATGAACTCCACCTACATGGTTTATCTTTGAATACTCGGCAAGCTTTTTAAAATCAGGGTCAAGAGCGTATAAAGCACCCTTTGATTTTAATGGAAGCATTATATCCCAAAATCCAGTACTTGCAGCTTGAGGAACTAGACTGTATTTCATGTCACCTATGTCACTCTTATTAATTTTAAATATTTCACCCAAAGCTTTATAATCATCAAATATTTTTCCTAACTTAGGTTCACCTTGCTCCATGGTTATAAATGAATTGCTTACATTAACAGGCAATGTTCCAACAAGGGTTTTCATAAAATAGTTATTGTTATCATCAATATTTTTGCTATCTAATAAGGCTTTAAAGGAAGCGATTGTAGCATGACCACAAAGATCAACCTGTGAAGTTGGTGTGAAAAATTTTATTTCAAAATTATAACTATCGATTCTTTTAATGAAAGCTGTTTCAGAAAATCTAACTTCTGAAGCAAATTTTTGCATGAATACTTCGTCTAAATTTTCGTGTATAACTACACCAGCAGGATTACCACCAAATTTAGTTTCTGTAAAAGCATCAATTACATAATATAACATAAAAATTCCTCCTAATATTAATGTTTTAGAAAAGCTACATATATATTCTATTTTATATATACTATAATCTATACTGTCAGCTTAATCATTAGAATAACTAATTGTTATTAT
>DAMAVY010000300.1:0-4519 GCA_032077725.1 Clostridium sp.
AAGATAGATGGGTATTAGATGAGATAAGACAAAAAGATGACATTTATAATTTAGATTTCTTCAATATAGAAGTTCAAAGTAAGAAGGGTTAAGATTAATTATGTAGCAAGCCCCAGGCAAGACTTATGCAAGGACCCCGGCAGGATGTGAACAAGCCTTATGTTTAAGTAATGGGTTAATTATATTTTGTAGACAAAATGGATATACATAGGTATTGTGTAAATATAAAGAAATAATGGTTACGTTTTATGCTTTTGGGGGTGTGATTATGAAAAAATTATGCCATGTATTTATACTTATTCTTGGAATTTTAACTACAATTTTAGTAGTGGATGAGTTTAATGAAGATTATTATAATAATGTTACATTGATGAGTGAATTAATGAGGAAACAGGTCTCGGAAAATAGTTCGTCTACTTCTTTATCTGCTAGTTCACAAGGATTGACACTAGATGAGCTTATGGATAAGATTATTAATTTTGCAGATAGCGCCGAAAATAGGTATTTTTCAACGGATACTTTAGTATAGGATGAAAATTTAATACCAATAAGATTATTATCAGATAAATACTGTGATGGAATTAATAAAAGTTTAGTGACAGTGAGACCATTACATGAATTTTCAGAGATATTTTCAAATGAGGATACAATATATGTGGAATTCTATGGAGAGGATATTGATAAAATAATAAGTCTTGCAGAAGAAGAATTTAATATTCCAGAGGGGAATATTTCTATTTTTAAAGATACTATGCCTCCTGTTAAAATGGAAATTCCTACAAACCTTAAGTTAATTGTTTTGATATTAGTTTTAATAGTTATACTGACCAGTTGTGAAATAGATAAAAGGATGAAAGAAATTGGGGTTAGAAAGCTTAATGGTAATAGTATAAAGCAAGTAATAAAGGTTTTATTAGGAAAATTTATTATAGCACAGATTTTAATTTTTCTATTATCGGTTACCATTACCTATGCTATTTTAGTTAAAGATAGTTTCCACAGCTATTAATATTAAAAAATCTCATGTGAATTATAATATAATAAAGGCTAATATATTTATAAAACTACTTTTAATGATAGCTATAATATCTCCATTTATAATAACTGTTCAGAATGCCTATAACTCATCTATACAAACAAATAACATAGTTAAATACTATGATTTATCCAAGTACCATTATTCAGTAACAAATAATTCTAATTGTCCACATGAAGAGTACGTAGAAAATTGCAAGAAAATTTATGAAATCCTGGATGCTAATGGGGCTACTTATGTTGATTCTCAAAATTTGATGATTTATTATACAATGGGTGGGAATCCATGGGGAGATCCATTTATTCCAGTTATATGTGTAAATAAAAATTACCTTCAAGATTATGACATAACTTTGAAGGATGGAAATATTTTAGATTTGAATAAAATTAAGAATAAGACTTATTTAGTTCCCCCAAAGTATAAAGATGAAGACTATAATAAATATTTCTTTCTCGAAGAATATGAGAGTCTTCTTGTAAAAGAGGGGATGAATTACTACAATCCTTCAATTTCAGATGGATACACATTTATTGAGGACCCTGTAATACTATTTATTGATGGATACAATGATTTGGCGATTCCTTGGTATCCTAATACTTTTTTTTCAGAGGATGAAGCTATGAATAATCTCTTTAAAGAAGCTGGTCTAGATGATGGATATGCAATTTATGATACTAGCCAATGGGTGAATAGTATGAAAAATCAGTATAAGAAGGATGTAATAGAAGCTGTTGGAACCTTAGTAATTTATACGCTTATGATACTTGTATTCCTATATCAAAGTGTATATCTATACATGAAGGAAAAAAAGAAGGTTATATCTGTACAATATTTATTAGGATATAACAGGTTTAAGAGGTACAGAAAAATGATTGGAATGAATATAATACCTTATGGAATAGTTTTTATTATAGCTATAATATTCTTAAAAATATCTGTATTTACAGTACTATGTTTTATCATTCCATATAGCTTAGTTGAACTTTTCTTTATGTATTATATGATTAGGAAGTTTGAAATCACCACAGTTGTAGCGGTATTAATGGGGAATAGAAAATGGTTCCTTTGTGGAAAATATAAACAGCTGAAATGCTGGTTTTTATTTTAAACAAATACAATATAGGTTATAATATTAATAATACTTTTAAGTGTATTAAAACTATGATTTAATATGGTTATGGAATGGATTGATTATGTTTTTATGTTTTAAATTATATATTTAATATTAAAAGGAGTTGTACCTTATGCTAATACAATGCACTAAGAAATTGTTAGATGAACTAAATATAAAGCCAGTACCCTATGCAGAGGAAGAGCCTTTGTTTTCTTGGCATGCCAATTTACTTATGTTAAATCGAAGGAAGACATTGGTGCTAGTTAATGATAAAAATAGATACGTTATTATTTTATATGGACTTAAAGCTAAGGAGCTTAAAAATCTTATAAAGCTTAATGAGCTTATAGTAAATACTATAAGGGAAACCTTTAGAGATGAATGGATAAAGGAAGAAATTATAGATGAATTTATAAATCATTCACCTGAGATTACTTATTCTAAAACAAAGGATGGAACCTCTGTTGCAAGGATGAATAGATCCTGTGAAGAAGTGCGCTATTTTCAAGATTTATCAGTTGATTCAAGCCATTATCAAAGTGATTTAAGTAGAAGGGTGAATAAAATTTTAGTGGGTAGTGGGAAAAATCACTATTTAGTACCAAATGAAGAATTGTATAAGGATCTGGAGGAGTTTTCAGGAAAACCTATTTTTAGCTGTAAGGTTTTATTCCTTAAAGTAGTGCTAAATTTGGAAAATTTTAACGTATGGAGGAGAATTATTGTTCCTATAAACATGACCTTTAAAGATCTCCATAGGGTGCTTCAGTATACTTTTGGTTGGATGGATTATCATTTGCATCAATTTTATGTTTACGATAATGAAAATGCTAAAAAGAGTTCTCCACGTGAGTTAAATATATGTCACCCAGCATACTACACTGAGAACTATAAGCCTATTGTTAATATAGTTTGCAGTGAAGATGCTTTTGACTATCCAAATGATGTAGAAATGAAAATGGAATATGATGTAAAACTTTCTGAGTACTTTCCTAAATATAATAGAATGAAATATGATTATGACTTTGGAGATGGATGGCAACACCACATAGAAGTTGAAGAAATTATAGAAGATTATGATAAAAATTATCCAATTTGTCTTGAGGGTATAGGAAACACTCCACCAGAAGACGCAGGTGGCGAAGGCGGATACGAAGAGTTCCTTAAAATAATCGCTGATGAAAATCACCCTGAACATAAAAGCATGGTTGCATGGGGACAAAGCCAAGGGTATAAGGAATTTAATATAGAGATGGTTAATAGGTGTATTAAAGATATTTAAGTATTCCTTAGGGGTACAACATATAAGACTGGCAAATCTCTTGCTGGTCTTTTTGTTGTTCTTTTATATTAGTAAAATTTTATGTAGATATAATCTAGCACATCAAGTAAGTACCCTATGCAGAGGAAGAGCCTTTGGTTTCTTGGTGTGCCAATCCATTGGTGCTAAATTATGTTTGAAAGATTTACAATAGTAAAAAATCAATGTTACTGTATTATTTTAGCGAAATATTAGGTATAATGTAAAAGGACCAAAATTATATTACAATTAGGGGGAAATAAGAATGAAAAAATTAAAAAGAATAATGTCAATTATGTTACTATGTGTGGTAGCAGTTGGAGTATATGGATGCGGAGCTAAATCTCCATCTGATGCTGCAAAGGCATATTTAGAAGGGCTTAAGACAGCTGAAGAAAGTGAATTGAGTGGATTGTTCAATGGATCAACGGGGGAAGGAAAAGATGAAAAAATTTCTGAAGAAACTGATAAAAAATTAACAAAGGCTTTACAAAAAATATCTTACACCATAAATTCTGAAAAAGTTGATGGTGATTCGGCAACAGTAAATGTAAAAATTAATGGAGCAGATTTGTCTAAAGTATTGGTAGATTATATGGAAAAAGTATTCAAAATGGCATTTTCTGAAGAATTTATAAATGGTGATGTAACTGAAGAGGAATCTACTAAGATGTTTGATGATGTATTGTCAGAATGTCTCGACAATACTAAGTATACTGATAGAACAGGGGATATTTCATTTACAAAAAAAGATGGCAATTGGGTAATAGTTGAAGATGAGTCATTATCAAAATTATTAGCTAATATAGATCAAAACTTTTTAGATACACAATTACCCAAAATAGAGGATTATGCACCAGAAAAATAAGAATATATACATAGACGCTACCACGTGTAGACCTGATATTTTTAGTAAAATAATAATTTAATGAAATAAAAAGTCTCCAATATGAGGATTAAACCTTGTGTAGGAGACTTTTTAAATAGAGCCATAATATATTTTAAGGTTATTTAATTATTTTTTATATTAGTGAAATGTTAATATAGATATAATCTTGCAGTTCAAGTA
>DAMAVY010000301.1:0-4445 GCA_032077725.1 Clostridium sp.
TCTTTTCTATCTAATTGTCCTTTTTTAACTGCTAATGCGCCAATCATCTTATAGGTCTGAGTAGGTACATCTCCAGCTCCTGCTGGTTCAGTTATATCCGGAGTTTGCATTTCTGGTGCATATTTATCTACATCTGTAATCTTAAGTCCTGCATCTGTTAGTGGCTCAAGCACTAATGCTTCAAGTACAGCTTGTGGAGATGCTCCATGACCAATTGTATGTCTTCCAATTACATCTGTTCTTAAAACTGGGCTTACTCCATCATTTTGAGAAATAAGGATGGCAAATCCGCCTAGGCAATCTTCAAGTATTGGTAAACTTTTCTTTATATGATCTTTACCATTCATTCCAAGTTTAGCAGTTGCTCCACCTGCAACTACTAATACGTTCTTATATATTCCACTTTGAACAAGTGATGCAGCAGTTATTAACGAATGAGATGGACCTGCGCAGAAACCTCTCATATCTATACCTGTTGCTCCTGTAAGTCCTACAACCTCTCCTATAGATTTAGCGATATTTCCGCCTCCTCTTTGGTTCATATCACCAATTGCTTCTTCTGAGCATTCGATTATATACTCAATTTCATTTATTGGTACTTCTAAGTTTTCAACAAGGTGCATACCTGCTAAAACACCTGATGATTTAACAGCTAAGTTTTCAAGCATATAGTGTGCTGAAAGGTTTGGATCAAACTCATGAGCTCTTCTTACACATCCAACTAATTTACCATCAACATATAGTCCTTCTGCTCCAGAATTATTTACTAAGTTTTCAACTTTAGCTAATTCTTCACCTATAACTTTTTCTGATTTTTCTTTTAATAATGGATGTTTAGCTAATTTTTCTTTTGCAGTATCAGCAAAGGTTGCTTCTAATATTATTAAATCAAATACATCACATATTTTCATTAATCCATAGAATTCATCCTGTGGCATTATTTCACCGTACTTACCAAATCTGTTTGCATTTTCTAAGTTCTTACCAACCCAAGGTCTTGGCATTTCAGCTAATTCTTCTGGAGTAACGTTTCCAATATATGTTTGATTTGGTGCATATGCTACTACATCTTCAAAACTTCTAAGGCTACCTTTTATTGCAGCTAAATATTCTGAATTAGGGTTTGTTTGTCTTTCTAATGTTTGTGTAGTTCCATTATGTATTACCATATCTGGAGTATTCACTAAAATGTAAGATGCTTTTTTAATAACTGGAAAATTCATTTAAATTCAACCTCCCTTAATTATGTGCTAATTTTATAATTACTTTTTATTTGCACAATCTATAATAAATAGTAATGCTCTATTCATTGTACATTGTACAAATTAAACATTATAAAAATTTGCATCAAGAAATTAATATATTTAGTAGTTAGGGAAAAATCCCTAACTACTAAATTATTAAATTATATTATTCAAATACTTTTTGTCCGTCAACTTCTGTTTGAAGAGCTACTAAAGCTTTTTCAACAAGTTTTCTTCTAAGTGTAAATTCATCCTCTTTTGATAAACTTGGGTTTCCAAGTGGATGAGGAATAGCTACTGTAGGAACTATTCTATTAGCACCAACAGTTACAGATACTGGAGTTATAGTACACATATGAACTACTGGAAGACCAGCTTTTTCAATTGCTTTAACTAGCGTTGCACCGCAACGTGTACAAGTTCCTCATGTAGAAGTTAATATAACTGCATCTACACCATCTGCTATTAATTCACTAGCTGCAAATTCACCAAATTTCTTAGAAGAAGCAACAGCAGTACCATTTCCAACTGTTGAATAATAGTATCTGTGTAATGATCCTATTTTTCCTTCTTTTTCAAGAACTCTTAGAACATCTACTGGAATAACTCTATCTGGATCTTCATTAGCATATACTGGATCATGTCCACCATGTGCTGTTTCATGAGTCTCACTTGTTAAATCATTAATTCCTTCTATATCATATTTACCAATTTTAGAAGCTGATGATGATTCAATGTGATCTGGATTTCCTTTTGGAACTATTCCACCAGATGTAACTATAGCAATTTTTGCTTTTGTTATATCTTTTATAGCTGGTAGTGGATCAACTCTATCGAAGTTAGGCATTTCAAATTCTGTAACAAATTCTTCACCTTTTAACTTCTTAACAAGCATATCAACGGCTCTTTTAGATCCTCTTTCAGTTGCAAAGAAATTCTTTCTTATTCCTCTTTGGATATAGCCATCTTCTGCTGGAGTACCAATTTCTTCACCCTTAACTAACTTAAGAGCTAATTTAGCTATTTTAGGTAATGCATCTCTCATACCTACAGCACTGTTTCTTGTAGAAACAAGATATACATCTTTTTTATACATGTCTGCGCCTGGGTTTTCAATATACATTCCAGATACAACAGGTATATTTAACGCTTCTTGAACAGTTTTACATACTTCACCACATGCAATACCGTATCTTCCTGCGTTAAATGCAGGTCCTGCTATAAGTAAATCAGGATTGTATTTTTTTACCATTTCAACAATTGTTGCTTTTGCTTCTTTTGTATTTTCAGCGAAGTAAGAGTCACCACATATAACAGTAGCTACTATCTCAACATCCTCTTTTTTTAATAATCCGTTTAATCCAAGCCCTGGTCCTACAAATCCTTCACGAACCTCAGGTTTATAATCAGCTTTTTCTTCTCCACCTATTCCTGCATAGAATTGGTTTATATAATGAACAACTTTTAACATAGGTTCTCCCCCTTTCATGGGACTTGACCTTAAGAATCTCTATTAAATAAGGTCAACTAATTCAATATTTTCTATTAAAGATATTGAGAAAACTGCTCTCTTACTGGTTTAACTTCATTTATGATAGCATCAACATCTAGAACCATTTCCATCATTCCGCACTGTTCATCATAAATTGCTTCATCACATTCATCTTTCATTTCTGGTTCTACGATATGGAATACATTTAAACCTAAAGCAATTCCTGCTAGAGGGCCTGCATATGTAGGATCTCCTGCACAAACAGTTTCAGCAGATAATCCAGAAGCTTCAGCTTCAGCTCCTCCAATAACTACTACCATGTTCTCAGCACCATATTTTTCTGTTAAATCTTTAACTCTTTGTTGGATCTCCAGATCCATTGCACCTGCAGCTGTTCAGACAAAACACTCTGTAGATGCGAAAACTACTTCTGCTCCTGCTGATTTTACGCAAGCTTCAAGAGCTGGTCCTGGTATTCCGTCTCTATCTCCAATACAGATAGCTTTTTTTCCTTGTAACATAATTTTCTATCTCCTTTTCACTTTATTTTTAATTTCATGCCATACACAGAATTAATTGAAACAATTAATTAAAATGCTTTAGCTGTTAAATAGTTGAATCCAACTTCACTAGTAGCTCCAGTGATAACTTGAATTTCAGCTTCAATTGATCCATCTTCTCTTAAGCTTCCCATGTGTCCACCAGCAATAGTATTAGCAGCGTCTACATGTCCGATTATTTTTTTCATAGGTTGTAAAATAATAGTTTCATTAGCATTTCCACCTGTTACTACAGCATCTCCATGAGGAGTTGAATCTGCTAGTGATTGTGACATTCCATCTTGTCCTGCATATTCGTCTGTTACTAGAACAGTTTTTATGCCTTTAGCAGTAATCTTATTGCAGTTCATAACTAAGTCAGCATCTGGATTACCAAAACCTTCTTCAGAAATTATAGCTGCATCTGCACCTAAATATTCTACTAATTTAGCAGTCATATTAGATGATCTTTCTTTATCTGCAAGATATACGTTTTCATTAGTAATAACGCAACCTAAGAAGTTAATGTCTTTACCATGTCTTTCGTACAAATCTTCTATTATTGGATGATTCATATGAACATAAGAAGGATTTTTATCACAAGCAGATACACAGTTTCCACTTACAACTGCTCCATCAAATATTTCTGTTGGGTAAATAAATGTAGGAATTATCTTCTTACCATCTACTCCATATACATAAGTATCATGTAATAATCCTTGAGTTTGAATCATGTACACATATACAACTTTAGGTAACTCTGGATACTTTGCAACCTGTTGTAAAAGTGGTAATGTTTCATAAACTTTTACTTCATCAGGTTCTACATTTCTTCCAGCTTCTCCTAGGAATGTAGCAGCTTTAAATCCTATAGTTCTTACTGCTTCCTCATGTTCATGTTGTAAAACGCCTTCTTTAGGCTCACAAGTAATTACTAAATTGTTTGTTTTAGAGAATGGAGTGAATTTAGCTCCTTCTCCACACATATCAACTATACCTTCTTGGAAACCAACAATTTTACCAGTAGTTACAACTGCAGCTCCTTTTAAAACGTGAGTTCTGCCAGATCCCACTGTATCTACCTTGCTTACGAAACCTGGGAATATTCCCCCATTTCCTTCAACTTTAACTCTTGGTTCAACTACGTCTTTTACAGGTATTATTCTAACT